>JAAZJI010000265.1 GCA_012800465.1 Spirochaetales bacterium | reverse complement strand
TGAGCCTTGATTGGCACCATGGGAACCGCTCGATCCTGCAGGACCAGAACCTGAGCGGCCTGATCCTCGGCCTGGACCTGTCGACCACTCCCGCCGAAGTCTACCGCGCCCTCATCGAAGCGACCGCGTTCGGCTCCAAGGTGATCTTCGACCGGCTACAAGCGTGCGGCGTGCAGCTCGAAAAGGTCGTTCTCGCCGGCGGCATTCCGATAAAGAACCCTCTTCTGGTCCGGATCTATGCGGATGTCCATGAGCGGCCGATGCATCTTGCCGAATGTGAATACGCGACCGCCCTCGGCAGCGCGATCGCATCAAGCGTCGCTTCGGGAATCCATCCCTCGATCGAAGCCGCTCAAGAAGCGATCGTCCCCCCATCGACCCGGGTCGTCCATCCGGATGAAGCAGCGACGGCGGTCTACCGTCGCCTCTATCCGATCTATCGAACGCTCCATGACGGCTTCGGCGTCGAAGATGCCGCCGTCGACCTCCATCCGGTGATGAAGGAGCTCCTTTCCCTCAAGAGCGGGGGGTGAAGGTCTTCACCTTGTGGAGGGTCCTGATCAGGTCGCGCCCTTCCTGCCAGGAGGCAAGCTCGCCGGTAGCCAGGCTCTGGACGATCAGGTTTCCCAACGCGGTCGCCTCGACCGGGCCGGCGAGAACCGTCAGGCCGGTGGCGTCGGCGGTCCACTGGTTCAGGATATCGTTCTTCGACCCGCCCCCGATGATGTTCAGCGAGGCGAACGAGACTCCGAGCACCCGCTCGAGATCCCCGATCGCCTCGGCGTACGCGGCGGCGAGCCCCCGGTAGATCGCGACCAGGTACTGGCCCTTGTTCTTCGGCTTCTCCATCCCGTGCTCTTCGAGGTAGGCATCGATCCGGTCCACCATCAGGTTGTCGTAGGTGTTGGGCTTGAGGAACCTCAGGTCGTTGACATCGATCG
The DNA here is from genome assembly GCA_012800465.1 of Spirochaetales bacterium. Classification (GTDB taxonomy): domain Bacteria; phylum Spirochaetota; class Spirochaetia; order Sphaerochaetales; family Sphaerochaetaceae; genus Sphaerochaeta. The sequence continues at coordinate 1,127 of JAAZJI010000265.1, read as the reverse complement.
AACCCTGATAGGCTTCCTCAACCAGGGTCTGCTCATCCAGTTCCTTCCAGGTCAGCTTCCCCTCCCGGCTCTCCCAGTGGCGGACGCACTCCTGCTGGATCCACATCCCCATGATGTTCTTGAGGTAGCGGATCCGCGAATTGGCGGCGACCTCGTTGGTGAAGCCGCTTTCCATCGCCTCGACGGTGGTCAGCGGCTCGTCAAGCTCGCTGCCCAAGAGCGACCACGTCCCGCTGGAGATGTAGAGAGGCACCTCTTTCGCGATCGCGGGAACCGCCGCTACGGCGCTCGCGGTGTCATGGGCGGCGGAGGCGATCACCACCACCTCATCCGAAGATCCGACCTCGTGTTGGAGATCCACCGTCAGGGGACCGAGAATCGTTCCGCTGTCGACGATCTCCCCGAAGAGGGAACGATCGAAGCCGAGCTCATCGATGATCGGCCACGCCCAGTCTCGGGTCTTCGGGTTGTACAGCTGGGTGGTCGAAGCGTGGGAACGCTCATTCTTCATCACCCCGGTCAGCCAGTAGGCAAGCAGGTCCGGCAGGGCGAGATATCGCCTTGCCGCGGCGAACACATCGCCCCGGTCGCGCTTGTGCGCCACCAGCTGGTAGATCGTGTTGAACGGCTGGAAGGCGATGCCGGTCTCCTCGAAGACCCGCTCCTTTCCTCCCAGAAGCGCGCTCACCTCCTCGATGAGGCCGTCGGTCCGCCCATCGCGATAGTGGTAGCAGAGCGAAACGAGACTCCCGTTCCCGTCGACCAGGGCGTAATCGACGCCCCACGTGTCGATTCCGATCGAAACGATCTCATCCGGATAGCGGTCGAACGCCTTCTTCAGTCCGGTCTTGATCTCCGAGAACAGCCCCTGGATGTTCCAGTGGAACTCACCGAGGATCCGATCGTTGTGCGTCGTGAAGCGGTGAACCACTTCGAACTCTTCCAAACTTCCAACGAGAACCCGCCCGTTGCTCGCTCCCAAATCAATCGCGATGCGCTTCTTCATCCTCAGTCCTCGATCTTCATCGTGCAATGCTCCATGAGATACGCCTCGGCTTCGGCGTTCCACAGACCATTGTGCTTTTTCACCAGCTCGTCCAGCTTGGCGAAGATGGGGTATTTCTTCC
>JAAZJI010000264.1 GCA_012800465.1 Spirochaetales bacterium | reverse complement strand
TGGATGTTCTTTTCACTGATCTTGGATTTTCCAGCGATCGATCGCATGATCGAGCTGAACGCATTGCTTATCGAATCAAACATCGTCTCTCAACTCATTCACTCAAATAGTTCTTATACCCCACACTCTCGAACCCTGTCAAGAAGCGCTAGCGGATGAGGCTTCCCTCTTCGTTGAAATCGACGGTCTGCTCATCGTCGTTGAGGATCACCGGCTTGCCCTCCAGCGTATCGAGGCGATAGCTGACCATCGTGGAGACCCCCGGCTCCATCTGCGTCACCCCGAGAAGCGTCGTCGAGCCCATCACGGTGTGCTTGTTGTGGGTGACGATGATGAACTGGCTCTTTTGGGCGAACTCCTCGAGCACCGAGAGGAAATAGCCGATATTCCGGTCGTCCAGCGCCGCATCGATCTCATCGAGCACGGTGAAGGGAGATGGCTTCACGCTGTAGGTCGCAAAGAGCAGGGCCACCGCGGTCATCGAGCGCTCCCCTCCGCTGAGCAGCGTCAGGTGGGTGAGCTTCTTCCCCGGCGGCTGGGCGAGGATGTCGATTCCGCTTTCGAGGACGTTCTCCGGATCGACCAGCGAGAGCTCGGCCCTTCCTCCGCCGAACAGCCGGCGGAACATCGCCTGGAAAGCGGCCGAGATCTCCTTGTAGGTCGCCATGAAGAGCTCTTCGCTGCGGGTCGTGATCTCCTCGATGACGCTGTCCAGATCCGCTTTCGCCTTCATAAGGTCATCCATCTGCCGGGTGAGGAAGTCGTACTGCTCCTTGATCTCGGAGAACTCCTGTTCCGCCATCTGGTTGATGTATCCCATTCCGCCGACCCGCTTCTTCACCTCCTCCAGCCGCGCTCGGAGAATCGGGCTGTCATCCAGCTCCTCCTCTTCGAGCCGATGCTCGAACTCCTTCAGGCTTTTGCCATAGGCATCGAAGAAATTGGTATAGAGCCCGGTGATCTGCTCTTCGAGGTTCTGGGCGTGCAGCTCCGCTTTTTCCCGCTCGCTGCGGAGGTTCTGGATCTCGGTGAAGGCATCGTCCTTCTCCGCTTCCCGGTCCCCGATCAGCCGGCTCTGCTCTTCGACCCGGGTGACGAGCTCTTCGAGCTCCCGGTTCAGGTCGGCGATCCGCGTCTTGATCTCCTTCACTTCCGCTTCGGTGGCGCGGATATCCTCCTGGGTCTCGTAGATCCGCTCCCGGGCGTTCGTCGAAGCTGCGAGGGCATCCTTGTATTCATACTCCCGTTCGGTGATCGTGCTTCTGAGGTTGGCGATCCACGCCTGGGCGGACTCCCTGTTGGACCGGAGCTGGCTCAGGGCGCTCTGGTGCTCGGTGATCGCATCCTGGAAGAGATCCATCTGGCTTTGGAGGCGGAGGTTCTCCTCCCTGAGGTGGGAGACCTGCTCCCGGTTGCGGATGATCTCCTTCCGTTTTTGCGCGATCGCCAGATCCAACGATTGTTTTTTTGCGATCGTCCCTTCGGGGGCGATGAGCTCATCGAGGAAGGAGGCCTGGGTTCCTTCATAGGCGGCGAAACGATCGGAAAGCGAGACCAGTGAATCGTCCAAGGTTGTAAAGAACTCGTTCTGCCTTTCAAACAGCGTCTCCATCGACAGGTCGGCGGCTTTCAGCTTGGCGAGGAACTCCCGCTCCTTGGCGATCGAGTCCCTGATATGCTCCAGTTCCGACAGGAGGATGCTCCGGGCCTCGGTACGGGCCTTGGTGGTGTATCCGCTTCGGCGCAGCTGCTCTTCCAGCTGGATGACGATCGCGTCGCTGAGCTCATTGACCTCGAGGCTCAGGGCGTCGGTCTCCTCCTCCAGACGGACATTGCTCTTCTCGAAGCGATCGATCCGATCAAGATGGTCTTCGATCGTCTTCCGATTCTTCCCCAGGGAGGCGAGAAACCCTTCCAGCTCCCCTTCGAGCGCTTCGATCCGTCGTTCGATCTGAGCGATATGTTCGATCCGCTCGGCGATCTGCGCCTGATCTCGTTCAATCTGGCTTTTGATCCCTTCGCTTCGGCTTTTCGCGCTCTCTTGCTGGCCGAGGAAGTCCCGGTAGCGGATCGTCAGAAGATCGAGCTTCTCCCCCCTGCCCTTCGTCGCCTCATCAAGGCGCTGGAGCTCTGTTTGAATAGCGATGCGGGAGGATCCCAGGGTCCGAAGCTCTTCGCGCAGCTCGGCGAGGCTCGAATCGAAGGTCTCCAGCTCCGCCCGCTTGGCCTGGTAGCGCTGAGAAAACGTCCGCTCCTGTTCGAGGCGGACCTCCCTGAGCTTCGTATAGCTGACCAGGGTGGAGAGCTGGATGTCGACTTCCAGGGTGAACTGCTCCTTCCTCAGCTCGCGATAGGTCTTCGCTTTTTCCGCCTGTCCCTTCTTGGTGTCGTAGTTGCGCTTCACCTCCTTGAGGATCGTCTCCACCTGGGCGATGTTCTCATCGGTCCGCTCGAGCTTCCGCTTCGCCTCAAGGCTCTGGGCCTTGTATCGGCTGATTCCCGCCGCCTCCTCGAAGATGTAGCGCCGATCCTCCGGCCGGGAGGAGAGGATCTGGTCGATCTTTCCCTGCTCCAGGATCGAATAGGCGCTTTTTCCGACCCCGGTATCGAAGAAGAGGTCGCGGACATCCATCAGCCGGACCCGGTTGCGGTTGATATAGTACTCGCTCTCTCCGCTGCGGAAGATCCGCCGCTTGATCTCGACCTCCGGCTCGTCGATCGGCAGGTCGCCGTTCTCGTTGGAGAGGACGAGAATCACTTCGGCGACTTGGAGGGGCTTGCGCAGATCGGTACCGTTGAAGATCACGTCCTCCATCTTCGACGCCCGGAGCGTCCTGGTGGATTGTTCGCCGAGAACCCATTTGATCGCATCGACGATATTGGATTTTCCGCACCCGTTCGGTCCAAGAAGACTGGTGATCCCGTCGGAGAACTGGAGCTTCACCCGGTCGGCGAATGATTTGAATCCATAGAGCTCAAGTGATTTCAGAAACAACGCACACCCTCTCCATTATCTTGACGATATCTGTGGGCGATTATAGCATATCAAGCGCTGGAGGTGATAGGGGATGAAGCTGATCTGCGGGGTTGACGAGGCGGGCCGGGGTCCCCTGGCCGGGCCGGTGGTCGCCGCGGCGGTCATCCTGGGAAAGCGCGTTCCCGTCCATCTCCTGAAGGATTCGAAGAAGCTCACCGCGAACAGACGGACCATCCTTGATGCGCTCATCAGGAAAGAAGCCGTCGGATGGGCGGTGGCGGTCGTCTCGAATCGCCGGATCGATGAGATCAATATTCTTCAGGCGACGCTGGAAGCGATGCACAACGCAGTATCTCAACTACAGAGAAACCACCCGATCACCAAGGCCCTGATCGACGGCGATCGCGCGCCGATCCTCACCTGCGCGACGGAAACGGTGGTCAAGGGGGACGACTCGATCCCCGAGATCATGGCCGCCTCGATTCTCGCGAAGGTGGAACGGGACCGGATCATGGTCGCCTACGATGAACAGTGGCCGATGTACCGCTTCGCCGAGCACAAAGGATATCCGACCAAAGCGCACAAGGAGGCCCTGAAACGATACGGGCCCTCGCCGATCCATCGGCTGAGTTTTCGATATTAGCGGGTGTTCTGCTTGATGAAATCAAGGGACTTCTGGAGCTCTTTCAAGAACTCCCCCAGATCCTCCTGGTAGATGATGATCGACTGGCGAATGAAGCGGTCGCTGTCCGGCAGACCTTTCGATTCGACGATATTCAAAAAGATGTCACCTCGAATATTCTCTTTCACATTGAAAAAATATGTCCGCTCGTTCTTGACGAGCCTCGTTGAAAACACTTCTCCGCGTTGACCCACGCTCTTACCCTCGCTCCATTCAAAAGATCCACCTCTTTTGTACCAGTGATGTCTCATCGATGTCAATCGAGATCGGAGAGGAAATCCGCCGGGTACTTGACGAAGCCGGAACGATACACTATAAAAAGAGGCGGTTGATGCGCCTTTCGTATAATGGTATTACCTCAGCCTTCCAAGCTGAAGAAGCGGGTTCGACTCCCGTAGGGCGCTCTTAAGCGAGGCACTCCGATGGGGTGCCTTTCGTGTGTACGAGGAGTGATCATGCAGGAACGCTACGCCGATCTGGTCATCGCCATCCAACTCCGCCTCGGCGAGGGGGACAGCCTGACGATCAACACCAACGCCCGGACCATGGACTTCGCCCGGTTCATGGCGGGAAAAGCGGCTGAAACGACCAGACTGCCTGTAACGATCGTCGAGACGTCGATGGGCAAGGTGCTTCAGACCTATCCGATCGACCCGGTCGAGAAGAAGATCATGCGGCCGCAGGTGAAGACCTCGGTCCTCGTCCACATCGTCGACCTGGACGAATTCCCCTACGGCGAGGACGAGGATTGGAAGGAGCCTTCCTTCGAAGTGAGGACCCTCGCCCACTACGGACATCTTGCCGATCCGGTCTTCCTGGATCGGAGGATCTCGATCCCCTGGGCGAACATCCCCTACCCGGGAACCGCCTGGGCGGCGAGCATGCTCGGCCGTCCGGTGAGCCGCGAGGAGATGTGGGACCTCTTTGGAATCCTGATGCGGCTCACATCCGACTGGTCCCCCACCTACTGGGCGGAGCAGGCGAACCTTCTCTCCTACCGCAAAAAGCTTCTCAACGCCTCTTCAGGGAGGATGATCGCGATCAGGGGGAGCGAAACGGAGCTCCGCGGCGAGCAAAGCCCCTTGACCGGATGGATCAGCGGCGTGTTCCGCCTCCCTTCGGGGCGGGAGTACATCCCCCTTCTTCCCATCCAGTCGGTCCATACCGCGTTCAAAACCGGTTCGGTGGATGGAAAAGTCCGCTCGGGATCCCCGTTTTTCCTGTTCGGAACCCCGGTGACGGAGGCGACCTTCATGATTGAAAAGGGAGTGGTGGTCTCCTACGATGCCCAACAAGGCAAGGAAGCACTCGAAAAGTACTTCGAGGTGGATGAAGGAGCCAAAGCGGTGAGCGGAATCAGTCTCGCCGATTCCGACACCCTGGAGTGCCGGTACATCACTCGGCTTG
>JAAZJI010000263.1 GCA_012800465.1 Spirochaetales bacterium | reverse complement strand
GGACGAGGTTCCGCTTCACCAGATGAAAGAGCACGATCGCAAAGCCCTGGATCGCATACAGCATGCTGATCGAGAGGGCGCACTGGATCGTGAGGGCGAGCGGGAGGTAGCCGCTCTTCGAGAGGATGAAGACGAGCACAAGCGTCCATCCTCCCAAAAAGACCCAGATCCCTTTCTCCGGAAGGCGGATCCGACTGAAGCGGACGGCGAACGGTTCTTCGCTGTAGCGGCTCTGAAAGGACGAGGCGACATAGAAGGTGAACCCCATGATCGCCATCATCAGCGGGGCGAGAACCGCGCCGAGGATCATCACCATCGAGCGATAGAGAAGGTTCACCGTCGCGTCATACCGGACGACCGATCCGCTGAACTGGGCGAAGAGCGCTCCGAAGCTCTCGCTCATCATCGCGTCGACGCGCAGAATCGCTTCGCTTGCCGAGTGGAACCAGACCACCAGCGAGACCGACGCCACCACCGCGAAGAGGCAGGAAGCGAGGTATCGATGGAGAAGCCGGTACCCGTCGAGGGTGATCCAGACGGCGCTGCCGACCAGCAGAACCGCGGGCACGAAGAGCGAGACCGCTCCGAGGATCCGGCTTTCGCTGCTTGGAAAGCCGCCGGAACGGACAAGCTCGATGAGCACCACCAGAAGCGCGACGATCCCGACGGGCATCAGCGCCTGTCTACGATTGAAGTATCGGGGGGCGAGAGCGATCAGGGGGATCGTGAAGATGAAATTGCCGATTGCAAGCTGGGAAAGCACGATGCTCACCATGCTCACGATCAGGGTCATCTTCATCATCGGCGCACGCTGGCTTTGGTCCATGGCGATCTTGATCTATTTCTTCTCGAACGGAAGATAGGCAAGGACCCGGGCACGCTTGATTTCACGTGTTACCGCCCGCTGGTGCTTCGCGCAGTTTCCGGTGATCCGGGCGGGAAGGATCTTGCCGCGCTCGGTGACGTACCGGCGAAGCTGTTCGGGATTCTTGTAATCTGGAGTCTGTGGCGAGGTACAGAACTTGCAGACTTTTCTTCGGAAGGAGGGTCGGCGGCTCCGGCGATCGCGGCCACCGCGGCCATCCATATCATTCATCATTGCGTCGTTGGTTTCGTCGCGCATTACGTTTCTCCTTTCACATGGGATCAGAACGGAATCTGATCGTCGTCAAACTGCTCCGGTCCACCGTATTCGGCAGGTGGCAGCTCCTGTTGGTAGCCATCGCTCTGCTGCCGGGGTGCAGGTTGACCGTACGGTTGAGCATCGGCCCGTTGGCCGCCCGGACTCGAGAGGAGCTGCAACGAGTTGACAATGACTTCCACTCGGCTTCGACTTTGACCGTCCTGTTCCCAGCGGTTCTGTCTCAGCTCGCCGACGATCGAAACCTGCCTCCCCCGCTCCAGATACTGGTTCACGGCTTCGGCTCCCTTTCCGAACATCGCGCAGTCGAAAAAGTTCGCTTCATCCTCCCAGCGATTGTCAGCCGTCCTCTTTCTCCGGTTGACCGCTATCGAGAATCGGGCGATCGCCATCCCGCCTTGGCTATAGCGAAGCTCGCTGTCCCGGGTCAGGCGTCCTACCAATGCGACTACGTTCATATCATTTGCCATATTGCACTCCAATCCCTTTTCGGGTCATTTCTCGGCGTTTACGAACAGATATTTGAGGATGTTGGCGTTGAGCCGGAACTCCTGCTCAAAGCCGGTGATGGAAGCGGGATCCGCCTTCAGCTCGAAGTAGACGTAGTGTCCCTTATCCTGCTTCTTGATCTCGTAGGCGAGGAATCTGACGCCCATGTCCTCCTGCTTGGTGATCTCCACTCCGGCAGTTGCAAAGGCGGCGGTTACTGCATCCAGCCCTGCGGTCGTCTTGTCCTCGTCCGCGACGAGGATAACGGTGAACTCATAATCTCTCATGGTTCCTCCTTGTGGTCTATATGATCCATCCTCAAGGATGGATAAAGAGGTCTTTGTAATCTAGCACGGTTGACCGGCCAAGGTCAACAAAATGGCAAGACGGCGGAAAACCGCCGGAACACCCCCGGCGGTTTCCCTTACGATGATTGCCATCGAACCTATTTCTTTTTCTTGTGGCGGTTCTTTCTCAGCTTTTTCTTCCGCTTGTGCGTGGCAATCTTATGTCTTTTTCTTTTTCGTCCACAAGGCACTGTAGAGCTCCTTCCTGAGGGGCAAAGCCCCGCGGTTTTGATTACCTTGCCAT
>JAAZJI010000262.1 GCA_012800465.1 Spirochaetales bacterium | reverse complement strand
GGCCCGATGCTCATGATCCCTTTCACGACAAGATGGCGGAACGAGGCGATCTCCTCCAGGGCGAAGAGCAGCTCATCCTCATCGGCGAAGCCATGCTTGCTCTCCTCGGCGGAGGTCTTCAGCTGGAGGAGGATCGGATAGGGTCGATCGAGGTGCCTTTCGAGGATCCGGGCGAGCCGGAGGGAGTCGACGCTGTCGATCTGGTCGAACAGGGCCAGTGCCCGTTTCGCCTTGTTCGACTGCAGATGTCCGATGAGATGGACCTTCATCCCTTCCGGTCGCTCGTCGGGAAGCTTGCCTGATGCCTCCTGGACCCGGTTTTCGCCGAAAAGAAGCTGTCCTTCATCATACAGAGCGAGGAGTCGTTCGTACGGTTGCGTCTTGGAGACGGCCATCAGGGAGATGTCACCGACCGGACGGCCGGACTTGCCGGCCGCTTCTTCGAGTTCCCGTCTGATTGCAGATAACGCCGTCATTGAACGTATCATAAAGAATGATCGACGTTGTAACAAGGGTTGGCTGGGATGACCGGAGAGGGATTTGAACCCCCGACCAGTTGCGTGTAAGGCAACCGCTCTCCCACTGAGCTATCCGGCCGACAGCCGTGAACGTACCACGGACACCCCATCCTGTCAAGCTAACGATGGTATTCGTCGCTCTCCTTGAGCAGCACGTCATGAGCTCCGCCTTCGACGATGCTGGTCGATGAGACGAGGGTGAGCTGGGCGTTCTTCTGCAGGTCCTCGATCGTCAGGGAGCCGCAGTTGCACATCGTCGAACGGATCTTGCTGAGGGTCAGCTCGACGTTGTCCCGGAGTTTACCCGCATAGGGAACGTAGGAGTCCACCCCTTCGACGAAGGAGAGCCGCCCCTCCCCTTCATAGCGCTGCCAGTTGCGGGCCCGGGCGGAGCCCTCGCCCCAGTACTCCTTCATGTATTGGCCTTTGATCAGGACCTTCTGTGTCGGGGACTCGTCGAACCGGGCGAAGTATCGTCCGAGCATCAGGAAGTCGGCCCCCATCGCCAACGCGAGCGTCATATGGTAGTCGAAGACGATTCCCCCGTCGCTGCAGATCGGAACGTAAATCCCGGTCTCTTCAAAGTATTCGTCCCGCGCCCGGGCGACTTCAATCAGGGCGGTGGCCTGGCCCCGTCCGATCCCTTTCGTCTCCCGGGTGATGCAGATCGACCCGCCGCCGATCCCTACCTTGACGAAATCGGCCCCGCATTCGGCCAGGAAGCGGAACCCGGCGCGGTCGACGACGTTTCCCGCCCCGACCTTCACCGTTTCTCCATACGTTGAACGAATCCAATCCAAGGTGATCTTCTGCCATTCGGTGTGCCCTTCCGAGGAATCGATGCACAGCACGTCCGCCTCCGCTTCCACCAGGGCGGGAACCCGCTCGCGATAGTCGCGGGTGTTGATGCCCGCCCCGACGAGGTAGCGCTTCCTGTCATCGAGCAGCTCGAGGGGGTGCTTCTTGTGGCTTTCGTAATCCTTCCGGAAGACCAGGTACCTAAGCTTCCGGTCCCGGTCGATGATCGGCAGGGTGTTGAGCTTGTTGTCCCAGATCAGGTCGTTCGCTTCGCTCAACGTGATCCCTTCGTACCCGTAGATCAAAGATTCGAAGGGGGTCATGATCTTCCCCAGCGGTGTATCCAATTGTGTCCGGCTCGGCCGCCAGTCGCGGGAGGAGACGAGTCCGAGCAGTTTTCCGCCGCTCGTCCCGTCGTCGGTGACCGCGATCGTCGAGTGGCCTTTCTTTTCCTTGAGGGCGATCAGGTCCTCGAGGGTGTGCTCGGGGGTGAGGTTCGAGTCGGAGGTGACGAACCCCGCCTTGTACCCTTTCACCTTCCGGACCATCGCCGCCTGCTCCTCGATCGGCTGGGAGCCGTAGATGAAGGACAGGCCTCCCTCCCGGGCGAGGGCGATCGCCATCGCATCCCCGCTGACCGCCTGCATGATCGCGCTGGTCAGCGGGATCTGCAGGGCGAGCGGACTCTCCTCTGCACCTTTGCGGAAGCGGACGAGCGGGGTCTTCAGCGAGACGTTCGAAGGAATGCAGTTCCGGTCGGAATACCCGGGGATCAGAAGATACTCGCTGAACGTCCGCGAGGGCTCGGTGTGATAGGTGGCCATGGAACCTCCTTCAGTGGATGCCTTTCTCCCGCATGAGAAGAAGCAGCTGATCAAGGACCTCCCGGGGGCTCGGCGAGGCGTCGAGATCCAGGAGGAGACCTTTCTCCATGTAATGATCGATCAGGGGCCGGGTTTCCCTAAGATAGACCTCCAGGCGATTCAATATCGCCTCCTTCCTATCGTCCGGGCGCTGAATCAGCGCCTCCCCGGTCTCGTCATCGAATCCTGCGACCTTCGGGGGGTTGTAGAGGATGTGGTAGTTCCTCCCCGTCGACGGGGCGACCCGTCTCCCCTCCAGGCGGCGGAGAATCCGCTCTTCGCTGAGGGTGAAGTTGATCACGGCCTCGGGCCTGGAGAAGGCGCACAGCGCCTCGGCCTGGGCGATCGTCCGGGGAAAGCCGTCAAGGATATAGCCCCGAGCCACGTCGGGGTGGCCAAGACGCTCGCGGACGAACTCGATCGTCGTCTCGTCATCCACCAGGTTTCCGGCCTTGAGAATCGCCTCGACGCGCTTGCCCAAAGGCGATCCGATCTTGATCTGCTCTCGGAAGAGCTGTCCGCTGGAGATGTGGGGGATCCCCAGCGCATCCTTCGCCAGGTCGGCCACGGTTCCTTTGCCCGCCCCCGGAGGACCAAGAAAAATCAGGTTCATGATCTACCTCGCTTGAATTCCTCCACAACCGTAGCATATTTCGGAATCTTTAGGCACTAGGATTTAACAATTACTTCATACATTTTTATCATTATCGTGCAATTTAATGCTGTCCTGTCGCTGAAAACACAAAAAGGAGTTCCGTATGAACAAAAAACACTCTTGTTTCTCCTTCATGTTCCACTCCCACTTACAGCACAGGGAGCCAAAGCCCCTTCCTCGGTCATGCTGACGATGGGCTCTTGGGGTGCGGATGAGGTCAAAGGGTCTACAAACTTGATTCCCTTCCGGAACGATCTCCTGTTCCCCCCGATCACAATCAACGACGAGAGCCGGAAGACCATGCTTCCGGGAGTCACCGCCGGTTCGGTGAAGGGCTGACCACGGTTGTGCAGGGAGCGATCTTGCGCTAGAATCGGCGTAGGAGAACGAGCCGATGAACAAGATCACCCTCCATGCCACGGACCTTGACGGGTATCTGCTGGATGCCGACAAGGCGAAGATCGATGAGGCGGACGCGCTGTACAGGACCTATCTGGAACACTGCTCGCGCCTCGATCGCGCGATGAGCCACGACGAGACCGTATCCGAGCGGAACAACCTCGTGGTCAAGGCCCGGGAGATCGGGCGCTTTTTGAAAGACGTGTGCTCCAACGAACCGAATATCCACGTCTATTCCTTTGAAACGCCTCAGGAGCAGCACGGATCCGCGAGCCGCCTGATCAGCAAGCTGCGGAATCCGGTCACCGGCAACGAGGAGTTCCTCTACTACGTCCAGCG
>JAAZJI010000261.1 GCA_012800465.1 Spirochaetales bacterium | reverse complement strand
TACATGGTCGTGGGAACGGTCGTGTCGGTTCTGTTGACGATGCTGCTCGCCTATCCGCTTTCCCGAAAAGAGTTCTATGGCCGTTCGGTCGTTACGAAGTTCATCCTCTTCACGATGCTCTTCAGCGGGGGGACGATCCCCCTTTATCTGGTGGTTCGGAACCTCGGCCTCTATGACAGCAGGTGGTCGATCATCCTGCCCAACGCTATTACCGTCTGGAACGTGATCATCGCCCGGACGTTCCTGCAGGAGAACATCACCGACGAGCTCTACGAAGCGGCCCAGATCGACGGGTGCAGCGACATCCGCTTCCTCATCTCCTTCGTCTTCCCGCTCAGCGGAGCGATCGTGGCGGTCCTTGGACTCTTCTATGCGGTGGGGCAGTGGAACAAATACTTCGACGCCCTTCTGTACCTGCAGAACCAGGCGCTCTATCCTTTGCAGATCGTCCTGCGCAACATTCTCATCATCAACCGCAACACCCCGTCGATGACCGTCGACGTGGAGGCCGCGATTCGCGCCCAGGGCCTCAGCGAAACGATCCGCTATGCGGTCATCGTGGTCGCCAGCGCCCCCTTGTTGCTGATCTATCCCTTCGTCCAGCGCTTCTTCGTCAAGGGCGTGATGATCGGATCGGTCAAAGGTTAGGAAATCCCCGGACCGTCGGTCCGGTGAACACATTAGGAGGAATCAAATGAGAAAATCGATTCTAATCGTGCTCTTCGCACTGTTGCTGCCCGCCCTGCTGTTTGCCCAGGGTTCGAAGCAGGAACCGGAGAAGCCGGCGGTCGAATACACCCCCGTCGGGACGTTCCCGATCGTCAAGGAGAAGATCACCGTCGACATCATGGTCGTCCAGCCCCCGTGCGTCGAGGATTACAACACCAACCGCTTTTCCAAGTACATGGAGGAGCTGACGGGAATCCACGTGAATTTCATCATGGTTCCCGAGCAGGCCCGGCAGGAGAAGCTTGCCCTGGTCCTGGCCAGCGGCGACTACCCCGACGCATTCCTTGGATTCGGAATCGGAACGGAACTGGAAACGACGTACGGTTCCCAGGAAGGCCTGTTCCTTCCCCTGAACAAATACTATTCCGACGAGTGGATGCCCAACATGATGAAGGCGTTCGAAGAATTCCCCGGCGGTATCGGATATATGACCAACATCGACGGAAACATCTACTCGATTCCGCGCCTCGAAGGCTGCTACCACTGTTCGAACATGGCGAAGATGTTCGTCTATCAGCCCTTCCTGGATGCGCTCGGACTGAAGGTCCCGACCACCACCGACGAGTTCTATCAAACGTTGAAGGCGATCAAGGAACGGGATCCGAACGGCAACGGCCGAGCGGACGAGATCCCTCTCGCCGGTTCGATCATCGGTTGGGGAGACCAGGTCGAACGCTTCCTGCTCAACAGCTTCATCTACTGTGACCTGGATACCAACATCAACGCCAACGCCGAGAGCAACGTGGGCTTCATGATGGTCGACGGAAAGGTCGACACGGCGATGAACAAGGACGGGTATCGCGAAGGCCTTGCGTATGTGCACAAGCTCTACAAGGAAGGACTCATCTACAGCGGATCGTTCACCCAGGATTCCAGCCAGCTCACCCAGCTCGTCGAATCGTCCGCCCAGCCGACGGTCGGCTTCGCGACCGGCGGATGGAGAGGACAGTTCGCCACGATCGGAGGTGACCGCTTCAACAACTTCAGGGCGATCGCTCCCCTGAAGGGGCCGAAGGGCGTCCAATACTCCGTGGTGTTCTTCCAGGATCCCTCGATGGGCAGCCTGGTCCTCTCTTCCAAGACCCCCTATGCCGATGCGATCATGCGCTACTTCGACTTCATGTACACTCAGGAAGGCACGCTCCTGCAGCGCAACGGCTTCCGGGGCGAAGCATGGGATTGGGCGAAACCCGGTCAGGTCGGACTCGACGGCAAACCGGCGGTCTGGGAGCAGCTGAGGCTCTGGAACGACAAGGATCCCCAGAACGACACCTGGATCCAGACCTACGCCTCGGCGACCACTCCGAGCCTGAAGAACGGTCTGGCCTCGCCGCCGATCACCCCGGAGGATCCCGAGTACTATCTGCCGAGCAACAACGAGAAGACCCTCTTCGACGAGACGACCTATCTGTACAAGCCATACGAAGACGTCACCGTCGAAGTCCCTCAGCTGAAGTACACCGCCGAGGAGAACGAGCAGTTCTCGACCGTCAAGCGCGAGCTCGCCAACTACATCCGCCAGAGCGCCGTGAAGTTCATGGTCGGTTCGATGGATGTGCACAACGACCGCGTGTGGAACGACTATGTGGCGGGCTTGGAGAAGCTGCAGATGAACGAAGTCCTTGCGTTGATGCAGAAGGCGTACGATCGCCAGTACAAGTAGGTCCATATGAGTGGGGTCGAGAAACCGAACGTCGTCTACCTGTTGTTTGACGATTTGGGATATGGAGACGTTTCCGCCTTCAATCCGGAGGCGGGGTTCAAGACCCCACGGATCGACCGGCTTGCCAAGAAGGGGATGTGCTTCACCGACGCTCACGCGACGAGCGCGGTGTGCACCCCCAGCCGCTATTCGATCATCACGGGGCGCTACAACTGGCGCTCCACCCTGAAATCCTCCGTCCTGGGCGGCTATTCGAAGCCGCTGATCGCGCCTGCGAGACGGACGATCGCGAACCTCTTCAAGGATGCCGGGTATCGGACCCATGCGGTGGGGAAGTGGCATCTCGGCCTGGACCTACCTACCGGTGAAGGGTTCGTCGAAGCTCCCGGGTTCGCCCAATCCGGCCCCTTGGAGCATGACAGGCCGATCGGCGGAGGGCCGACCGCCCATGGCTTCGACACGTTCTACGGGATCAGCGCGTCCCTGGACATGCCGCCGTACCTCTACATCCGGAACGACCGGTTCACGAGCGCCCCGACGCGGACGACGAGAAGCGACGGGATGGGGTATTGGCGCGAAGGCCCGACGGGGGAGGACTTCATCCACGAAGAGGTCCTCGACCATCTCACCGACGAGACGTTGAGGATCATCTCCTCCGCCGATGAGCGACCGTTCTTCCTCTACTACGCGCTTACCGCGCCTCACACCCCGATCCTCCCGGGAACGGAGTTCCGCGGACGGTCGGGCACCAACGCCTACGGCGATTTCGTCCTGCACTGCGACCATGTGGTCGGACGGATTCTCGATGCGGTCGACGAGAACACCGTGGTGGTTCTCACCAGCGACAACGGATGCTCGCCTCAGGCAAATTTCGAGGAGCTGAGGAGCTTCGGGCACCATCCAAGCTATCATTTCCGGGGGATGAAATCGGACATCTATGAAGGAGGGCATCGGGTCCCCTACATCATCGCATGGCCGGGTGTCACCCAATCCGATACCGTCTGCGACCGGACGGTGAGCCTCGTCGACCTCTATGCGACCTTCGCCGAATACTTCGGACTTCCCCTCGCTTCCGATGAGGCGGAAGACTCGGTCAGCATGCTGAATCTGCTTGAAGACCCCGACAGCGAAGCGAAGCGAACCTCCCTCATCCATCAATCGATCGACGGATCGCTTTCGATCCGCAAAGGTCCGTGGAAGCTCGAGCTGTGTCCCGGTTCGGGCGGATGGTCGCCCCCGGTTCCCGGCAGCGCCGAGGAGAAGCTCCTTCCGGCGATGCAGCTCTACAACCTTGATGAGGACATCGGGGAGACGACAAACCTCATCGACCGGCATCCCGAGGTTGTCCGGCGGATGAAGGCGGAGCTGCTGACGATCGTCCGTGACGGCCGGTCGACACCCGGG
>JAAZJI010000260.1 GCA_012800465.1 Spirochaetales bacterium | reverse complement strand
GCCCGTCAGATCAGGACGGGTCAGGAGAAGCTGTACAAAGTGAATTTCAAGGCCGATCGCTTCGTCGAGGAGCTGTATTCCGCCTATGAGCTGTTTCTTCTGAAGAACGGGAAGGCGGACGGCAGCGATGTCTTTCTGGATAAGCTGTATCCCCTCCTCGTTCCGATGGCCCGAGCCCGGAAGGAGTACGACAAGCAGGCGTATGCCTTTGATGTCGCCCGGTTGTTCGAAGAGAAAGAGCTCGTGCTGAAGAACGGCAAACGCTTTCAATTCGGCCCCTCCCGGAATATCAACAAAGCGCTCAGAATTCTCGACAGCACCGGGCGGGAGCATTTTCTGGCGACGATTCGTTTCTTTTGATGGAGCAGGTTATGACCGATGAGGCGCGCATCAATGCAACACTCACCCAGCTCGCCCGAGGGGAGGTTCCCCAGAGCGAGCAGATCTTAGGCCAGATCTCCGTAGGGATCGAGTTCCTTACGGATTTCTGGAAGGAACAGTATCTGGAGCAATTCATTGCCAAGGGCGGAAGCAAGATCAAGTTCATAACGGGAAGAGCGGGCAGCGGAAAAAGCCACGCCCTTTCCCTCTTTACATCCCTTGCGAAGCATGAAGGCTATCTCGCCTTGCGCCTGAGCGCCAAGGATGTCTGGCTCCATGATATGCGCGATCTCTACCTTTCGATCCTGAAGGAGGCCGATATCAAAGCCCTCCTTCACGAGGCGGCCGATCGGATTATCGAGCAGATGGGCCATGATCCCAAGATGATCGAGGAGAATCATACGTTCTTTGATCATCTTGCCGAAAGGGGACTCGCCGATGCTCTTACCCGGCAGGAGCTTCGGAACCAATTGAGGAAGATGTTCCTGTCAAATCCCCGGATGGACAACAACTTTGCGATTGCATGTTCCCTGCTGACCGGTTCAATGCTCGGTCATCCGATTTTGGAGGAGGAAAATCAGAATCTCCTCTACAATTGGCTCGGCGGAGATCGATCGGTTCGGGTGACGATGCTCCGTCCGTTGGGGCTGGCGCCGAGCAAAGTGACGAAATACAATGCCAGGAATCTTCTAGGCTCTCTGGTCGAATTGGTTCATGTTTCCGGGTATACGGGACTGGTCGTCGCGATCGATGATGTGGAAGTAATGGCGGACGCCTCCGGAATGAATCCGATGCGCTACACCAAGATGCGGCGTGAGGATGCATACGAGTCAATCCGGCAGCTGATCGATGATATCGACACGTTCAACCACTTCATGGTGGTCTTTGGCTTCGACCGGATCATGCTGGATGATGAGGCGAAAGGGTTCAAGTCCTATCAGGCGCTGTGGATGCGGATCCAGAACGAGATCAAGAGCGAACGGATCAACAAGTTCGCCGACATCGCCGACCTGGATGCGATCGCTTCCGAAGTGTATTCGCCGAAGATGGTCGTCGAGATGAGCCGCCGGCTCGCCGAAGAGGTTCGGCGAATCAACATTGAGACGAGGGTCGTCGATGAAGAGGGGGCGAGAGTCCTGATCGAGCGGGCGAAGAGCGGGGCGGTATCATTGCCAAGGCTTGTCAATCAGGCGACGCTGGGGTCGCTCAAGGAGGAGGATGGGTATGGCATGGGAGTATGAGGCGCGGCATACGATCGAGGCGCTCCGTTCGGGAATCCCTTCACGGGCGATCGGGCGGCACTTCAGCGAGGCTCTGGCGGATCTTCTTTCTTCAATCAATGAAACCCTCGACCGGGTCGTCGAGGCGCAGAAAAGCGAAGCGGCCGTCATCAGCGGGAAGTACGGGGAGGGCAAGACCCATCTGCTCAATACGGTGTGGGAGTTGGCGAACCGGCGGAACAT
>JAAZJI010000259.1 GCA_012800465.1 Spirochaetales bacterium | reverse complement strand
CGACCCGCCTCGCCTTCCCGCTCAAAGGAAGATTCAAAAGCGACCCCTTCGATTTCCAGCTCGATTTCTCCGATTGGATTCCTCCCGAGCGAGGTGCGGAGGAGACGTCGATGGAGCATGCTCTTCAGCTTCTCCGGCACTACAGCCGGTTCGTCCAGACCCTCCAGTTCGGAAACCCCTACGACCCGGTCTATCTCAGGTATGGCAAGCTTCTCGGCCCGACCCTCGGGGACGGAGCCCTGGTCAGCGGATATGTCGACCGCTCCGTCGGCCTTTTGACCTCCAGACCCGGACTGGACCTGATGGTCGACACCTCGGCTCTGACCGGGGTCGCAAGCGGATTCCACCTGCTCGTCGACGACCTCTTCGAGCCGACGATGAAGGCGTGGCGCGTCCATTCGGCCCCCTTCCACGAGAGTCCCCGGCTCTCCTCCCTGGAGCTCGGCTTCTCCCATGGGACGGGAAGGCGGACCTTCGGGCAGCGGATGATCCGCCGGCACTTCTTCGTGCTGGACTTCGCCTTCCCGATCTTCGATTCGGAAGGGACCAGAACCGGCCTCTTCCTGGATCTCCTCTTCCAGGGGGCCGACATCTCGGTTCCGCAGGAGGGCATCGGGGCACGGAGCGGAATCAACGGCCGGCTCGGGAGGTTCGTTACCTACAGCTTCGCGCTCACCGCCCCGCTGCACGGAGAATTCTACGCGGACTTCTTCTCCAGCGAATGGGCGATCGAGGATGAACTGCAGCTACTCCTCCCCCTCGGAACATCCCGCTTCGAATCGCTTGTCTCCTTCACCCTGCCGAAACAGGAGATCTTCTTCGGCGCGAAAATCGCCAGCGATCTTGCCGACGGAGCGTTCACCAACACCCGATTGTTCGCGAATCTGCGGTTTGACCGCTTTCTCTTCAACCTTCTTTCTCTGGACTTGAGATATGAAAAGCTTTATCCTAACGAAAGAGATGGAAGCTTTTTCGATGAACTGATGACCTTGCGGATGGTTGACATCCAAGCGCTGGCCATCATCAAGGTGAAGCCATATGTGATTTCACTGGGAGTCAGTCTGGCGTACGATGAACACACACATCTGACATCGACCATCGACGCTGTGGTGAGGATCGTCCTCCTCTGACCGGAGCGTCCAGGAGAGATTATGAAACGACGAACGACCCTTATCCTCGTGCTGCTGCTCGCCCTTGCCATGCCCTCGGGCATCTTCGCCAAGGAGTATGTGAGCGTCATCGAAGGAGACCTCGCCTCCTTGCGCCTCTACGAACCCACCGGAACACCGATCGCGCTCGAGACGATCGACGTCGACGATCTCCGGCTTGGGACGATCCTCGTCACCGGAGGGGATGCGGTCGTCCTGGAGACGAGCCGCGGCGACATCAAGCTCTTCCCCGACTCGATCCTGATTCTCGACGAGGTGAGCGCAAGAAGCACCACGCTTTTATTGATCGACGGGGCGGTGACGGCCAGGACGGCTCAGGGCATCCTGTCGATCATCACCCCTGCCACCCTGTACGAGCTTGACCGGTCCGGCGAAGTGCATATCGTTTCGACCCGGACGGAGGAACGGGTCCAAGCCTACGACGTCTCGGTCCGGGCAACCAACCTGATCACCCACCGGACGACGACGATCGATCCGCTTCAGGAGCTTGAGCTCTCCGACCCCACCTTGACGAAACGGCCCCTCGCCGCCACCGATGCGGTCGAAGAGCGGATCGTCCCCCCGATCCGGGTTCCCGACCGGCCCGGGGCGATCCATTGGACTACGGATCCTCAGTTCGTCGAGGAAGTGGAAGAGATCAGGGAGCTCGCCCGCACCCTTCCTCCGAGACCGCAGGTCCTGCCGGCCAAAGTCGAAGCGGTCCCGGTCGCCAAGGAGAAGGAGGTCGTCCCCGTCACACCCCGGACGACCACCCTCCGTGACAGCGCCCCTGCACCCGTCCAGTCCAAAGGGTCCTATGGCGTCGAAGCGAGCTATGCCCTCACCTTCCCGATCAAGAGCGCCTCCTATTGGCCGAACCATCGCCTGGAAGTGAAGCCCTTCATCTCCTACAACTCCCTCGCCCTGCGGCTCAGGATCCTTGTCGAGACGGATTCATTCACTTCGCTGGACACGAACTTCCTGGACCTCGATCCCACCGCGCTGGGAGTCGCTTCCTTCCTCTTCGGCATCGTCGACCAGGTGAAGATCGGCTATTCGACGAGCCCCTTCCATCTGGTTGTCGAACAGGGCGGGAGTCCGGGTGCCCGGCTCTCCCCCTTCATCGCTTCCACCTGCTCTCCCGACAAGCTGGCCCTCTACAACACGATCTCGATCGGCGGCTTCCGGCTTACCACCGGCTTCGACGATCTGCGGTTCACGAACATCATCACCGACAGTGGAAGCCAGCTTGGTTCGACGGTGCTGGAGTACACCTTGGGCGGGTCCTACCCGCTTCGGATCGCGCTTGGGACCTTGGCGATCTTCGAATCCCAGGACTCCCTCATCGCCAAGACCGACCTCTTCCCGTTGCTTGAGCTCTCCTTCCCGATCATCAACACCCGCCGGACCCGGTTCTCCGCCCTTCTCCTTGCAAGCGGCTATCTGCCGGTCCACCCGAAGGTGAAGATCGAGGAGTTCTTCGACATGAACTCCACCTACTTCTTCCCGAACCATCAGCTTGGAATCGGCTTGACGGTCGACCACGGGCCGCTGAGCGCCCAGATGATGGGATCCCTTGCGGGAGGGAAGAACCATCTGCTGCTCTTCAACGACATCGCCGAGGCGCATGAGCGGATCGAGCATGACGGACTGGTCGACCTCTATGCCTCCGGAACCTGGAAAAGCAGACACTTCACCGCCAACCTCGTCGTCAACGTCCCGTTCACCAGGGAGTTCGCCCTCGCGAGGGTGAAAGGCGAGACCCAAAGCGCGGACTTCGGCCGGATCGACTTCACTTACACCGGGAATGCGTTCAACCTCGCTCTGGGGGCGAGTCGGGTCGGATTCCTCTCGACGCTGAAGAACGCCTTCCAAGGCGGTCCGCTCAAGCCCCTCTTGTACGGCGCGTGGGCTTCCTCCTTCCTCGAAGCCTCCTATACCTACAGGATCTTCACCTTCACCGGCCGCCTGGACGTCCCGATCGCGCTGAACGACCGAAGGCCCTCCTTCGCTCTCGGCGTGAAGGTCCGCTTCGATGGCGGCTTCTAGGGGCGGCATCGCCCGGCTTGATCCGCTGGTG
>JAAZJI010000258.1 GCA_012800465.1 Spirochaetales bacterium | reverse complement strand
TGGGCCGATCCGACACAAGCGGCATCCTCTCCGCCCTACGTTCCGACTCCAGGATGGTCGCGGCAAACGAAGCCGCCCTCACCTCGGCCAATGCGATCGTCCGGGAAGCGGCGGATCTCTATGCTCAAGCGCTCAAAGCCCTCATCCTCCGGGAAGCGGAAACGGTCGACGAGCTCTTTCTCCTTTTGCTGAGAAGCCGGACCCTGAGCGACGAGCTGAAATCGCTTGTCCAAGGAGCGAGAAACTCGGAGGCGGTCATCAACCCGCAGGCGGTCAACACTCTGCACCTCCGTCCCACCCTTCTTGCGATCCTCTCCGCCCTGAAGCATGCCACCGGCTTCGAGGACGGGATGATCGCCCTCGCCAAGGGTGGAGGATCGGCCCGCCTTCGCTGCGCCTTGTACGGCGGGCTCGCCGGGGCGCTTTTCGGAAATCTTCCCGAATCCTGGATCGCCGAACTGCACGTCTCTTCGGCCCTGGACGCGATGATCAAGAAGCAGACGCTCTACAGGCGGGAGACGCTCACCGTCGAGAAGATCGTCGATTCCTTAAGCAAGAAGCTGAGTGGATACGAGGAGTAGCAAGTAAAGCACAAACCGTCGGAAGGAAGGCGGGCTTCGTCAACCGGACCGAGTAGCTCCACGAAACGACATCCTCTGCCGATCTGATGCAAATCCGCACCTGACCGCGAATACGGAGTATGGATCACATCACCTCTCTTGCGCGAGAACATTTCGGCATCACTGCGGTGCGCCCCTTCCAATATCTGGTGATCAAACGGATTCTTGAAGAGGACAAGAAGGAGAACCCCCACCCCGGGATGATTGTGACGCTGCCCACCGGAAGCGGAAAAAGCCTCTGCTTCATGCTTCCCACATTGGTGGTCTCCGGTCTTACCATTATCGTCTACCCTCTTTTGGCCTTGATGAGTGATCAGGTGCGGAGGTTCGAAGAAGCGAAGATCCCCGTCCTCTGCCTCAAAGGGGGGCAATCGAAGAAGGAGCGAAAGAAGATCCTTTCCAATCTTGCGAACGTTCGCGCCCTTGTCACCAACGCTGAAACGTTGGCGAATCCTCGTGTGCTCTCCGCCCTGCTGCACATCCCCGTCTCGATGATCGTCATCGATGAGGCGCATACGATCGACCGCTGGGGCTCCTCGTTTCGACCGGCGCTGAGGACGCTCAGCTCCCTCGTCGCCCATCTTCGGCCGAGACAAACCCTGTGCTTTACCGCCACCGCCGATGATGCGGTCATCGATCTGCTGAACACCGTCTTTTTCACCGGAAAGCCGGCTCACCTCATCCGTGGATCGAGCGACCGGGAAACCATTTCCTACTTTTCCTATCCCGCCCTTTCAAAGTCCCGCGCCATCACCACCCTCCTGCGCGATCCCTCGGCCCGGCCGGCAATCGTGTTCGCCCCGACCCGCGCTCTTACAGAGCGGCTTGCCCGCTATTGCCGCTTCTCCGATCCAGCCCTCGATATCCGGCATTACCATGCCGGCCTTCCAAAGGATGCCAGGCACATGATTGAGTCATGGTATTTCCATCATCCCGACGGGGTGCTCTTTGCTACGAACGCCTACGGGATGGGGATGGACAAGAAGGACATCAGGACGGTGATCCATCATTCCCCACCCTCCGACGCCCTTGCGTTTCTGCAGGAGAGCGGACGGGCGGGACGGGATGGCCTGCCGGCTCGATCGATCGTCCTGATCAATGAAGCCGACCGGTCTTCAAACCTCTTTCCGATCTTCAACCAACACAAACAATGCTACCGCTCACTCCTGCTTTCGCTGATCGATGAAGAGCTCGAGCACTGCTTCGGCTGTGGCGTCTGTCTGAACCACCGGATTCTTCGCAGAGAGGGCGAACGGCCGATCCTCCGCACCATTCTCTTCAATCCGCTGAAGTACACCCCCTATACGCTTGCCTTGACGCTGCAAAAAAAGGATGCCCGTGTTCTCTATTCCGGCTCGCTGTCCACCTGGCGGATCCGGGAGATCGAGGAGGCGGTCAACACCCTTGTCCAAGAAGGAAGAATCCTTCAACCACCCTTCTTGAAAGGAAAAATGATCCTCCTGCCTCAGATTGACAAGGGAGGGAGGGACCGATAGAGTTTTTTACGAACGAAGGAGGGTCGGCATGGCGACGATACGTGACATCCAGCGCGGTGCGCTGCACCTGCGGTATCCGGAATTCTATGGGAACATATATGACGAAGCGGAGCACGACCGGCGATATCAGGCCCTGATCGAAACCCATGCCAAGCTGTTTTCCGAAGATGATCCGGTCCTCTTCTCCACCGCCGGGCGCAGCGAGCTTGGCGGCAACCATACCGACCACAACAAGGGACGGGTGATCGCCGCTACGATCGATCTTGATACGATCGCCGCCGTTACGAAACGAGATGATTCGGTCGTTACAATCATCAGCGAAGGATATCCTCCGGTCACGGTGGATCTGAATGATCTGGAGGTCAGGAGAGAGGAATACAACACCACCGAAAGCTTGGTCCGGGGCATCGCGTTCGCATTCAAGGAACGCGACTTGGCGATCGGCGGCTTTGATGCCAACACCTCGAGCAGGGTGCTGAAAGGCTCCGGCCTCTCCTCCTCGGCGGCGATCGAGGTGCTGTGCGGAACGATCTTCAACCACCTGTACAACGACGATCTTCTGGATCCGGTCGACTTGGCGCAGATCGGGCAGTTCGCCGAGAACACCTACTTCGGTAAACCTTCCGGACTGATGGACCAGCTTGCCTGTGCCTATGGAGGAATCATCGGCATCGACTTCAAGCATCAGATACCGAAGATTCAAGAGGTTTCCTGCTCCTTTGAAGAAAAAGGATATCGGCTGGTCATCGTCGACACGGGAGGAAACCACGCCGACCTCACCCACGAGTACGCCTCCGTTCCGATCGAGATGCGCGCCGTCGCCGCCTTCTTCGGCGAAGAAAACCTGCGATTCGTTTCCGAAGAACGGTTTCTATCCGAGCTGCCCGATCTTCGCTCCTCGTTGCAGAACGACCGTTCGATCCTCCGGGCCCTCCATTTCTTTGAAGAGAACAAACGGGTTGAAAAGATGCTTGAGGCCCTCAAAGCGGATGACATGAAACGCTATCTGGAATTGGTGAACGAAAGCGGCGAATCCTCCTTCTGCTTCCTGCAGAACCTCTACCCTTCAATCGACCCGACCGAGCAGGGCCTCAGTTTGGCGATCGCCCTCGGCAAGCGGATTCTCCAAGGCCGGGGAGCGGTGCGCGTCCACGGCGGTGGATTCGCAGGAACGATACAAGCCTATGTGCCGATCGCTCTGTTCGATCGGTTTACCAAGCGGATGGAGAAGGTCTTCGGTGAGGGCAGCGTAACCGCCCTTGCGATCCGGAGGGCGCCGACCACCGCGCTGATCTACTGAAACAGCTCGAGGTAGTCGGTCCCGATCGATGTATGGTGCGTCTCTCTTTTCAGGATCGCTTCAAGAGCGGGCGGCACTTCAAGGACGTGACCGATGAGGGGCTCGACCACCGTTTCAAACTTCGCCGGGTGGGCGGTGCTGACCACGATCGAAGGGGATTCCGAGACGAAATCCTTTTGGACCCGCACTCCGGTGGCGGTATGGGGGCAGATGATGTACCGATACTGCTCATACACTTCCTTGATCGTCTGCCGAATCGCCGGATCGTCGACGCTGTGGGCGCTCACGTTCAGACGCATCGTCGCCAGATCTCCAAAGAGAGCGAAAAGCCGTTCCATGTTGCTCGGAGAGCCGACATCCATCGCGTTGGCCAGGGTCTCGATTGAAACGCGGGGGACATACTCGCCGCTTTGCAGGTAGTCGACGATCGTCCGGTTGGCGTTCAGGGCAAGGGTGATCGATTCGATCGGAGCGCCCATCGTCTTCGCCCAGTACGCCCCGCAGCTGTTGCCCACGTTTCCGCTGGGAATGATGAAGTGGGGCTTCTTGCCACTCGCCGCCCGGACCCGGACAGCGCCGTAGACGTAATAGACCATCTGAGGGAGAAGCCGTCCGAGGTTGATCGAATTGGCGCTGGACAGGCCCCACCGCCTGCTGATCTTCTCGTCCATGAAGGCGGCTTTGACCATCGCCTGGCAATCATCGAAGGAGCCGTCGACCTCATACGCTTCGATGTTTCCGCCCCAGCAGGTCAGCTGGTGCTGCTGGCGCGCACTCACCCGATTCTTCGGAAAGAGCACTTTGACATCGATCCCTTTTCGACCGGCGAACGCCGCGGCGACCGCCCCGCCGGTATCACCGCTGGTGGCGACCAGAATCGTGAGCTTCCGCTCTTGAAGCTGCAGCAGCCGTTCCATCGAGTACGCCAGAAACCGCGCCCCGAAATCCTTGAACGCCGCAGTGGGTCCATGGAACAGCTCGAGGATGAACCGTCCCTCCTCCGGTTGAACGAGGGGTGCGGGAAAGGTGAACGCGTTGACGCAGATCTCGGCCAGATGGGGGGCAAGCGGATCGCCTTCAAAGAAGGGGGCGAGCACTTCATAGGCGAGCTCGGGATAGGAGGAGATCTCGTGGATATCCAGGTGTGCAAGGGATGGAAAGGATTCGGGGATGTAGAGCCCCCCATCCGGGGCCAAGCCCTGCATGATCGCCCGGCTTGCTCCAACCGGTTCGGCATTGCCGCGCGTTGAAATGAACTTCATCGTCCGTTCTCCTAGATTCGGGCGCCCAGGTAGGATGAGAGGCGAAGAATGTCGCTGAACACCCCTCCTGCGGTCACTTCCCTGCCCGCCCCCGGGCCTTTGATCACAAGCGGCTGGGTCCGATAGCGATCGGTGACGAACAGAATCACGTTGTCCGTCCCCGTCGCCTGGCTGAAGGGATGGTCCGGTCCGAATGAACCGAGGCGGGCTTCGCAGTTCCCCTCTTCATCCACCGTTCCGACATAGCGAAGGTATTCACCCTTCGAACGAGCCGTCTTGTACGCTTGTTCGATGATCGGGTCGATCTCCTCCAGCCGATCCATGAACTCGTCCAGACCGATCCCTTCAAGGGACTCGGGAACGAGGCTTTGAATGGGAACATCGGCCACTTCGATCTTGACGCCCAGCTCGCGGGCGAGAATAACCGTTTTTCTTCCCACGTCCATTCCCGAAAGATCGTCCCGGGGATCGGGTTCGGTATATCCCATCTCCTTCGCCCGGCGGACCAGGGCGGAGAACGGAACCGATCCGTCATAGGTGGAGAAGAGCCAGGCGAGGGTTCCGCTGAGCATCCCTTCGATCCGGTGGACATGGTCGCCGGTCTGCACCAGGTCTTTCAGGGTCCAGATGACCGGAAGCCCCGCCCCCACCGTCGTTTCATAGAGGAATCGGCTGCCGGTGGACAGGCATGCGTCCATCAGCTCCTTGTAGTAGGAGTACTCGGCGGTTCCCGCTTTCTTGTTGGGCGTGATGACGTGGATCCGGTCTTTCAGCCATCCGACGTAGCGGCCGGCCAGTTCGCTGCTCGTCGAGCAGTCGATGATCAGGGAGTGGGGAAAGTACGTCGCGCTGATATGGGCGGCGAAGGTCGTCAGATCCAGATCGACGCTCTCCTTCCCGAAGCGCTCCCTCCAGCTGCCCGGATCGATCCCCTCGTCGTCAAGAAGCATCTTCTTCGAATTCGCGATTCCCCGGATGTGGATCGCCAGGCCGAACTGCTCGCGGAGGCGGACAAGCTGGGCATCGATCTGGGAGAGCAGTTCGCTTCCGATCGACCCCGGTCCGAGCAAGCCGACGGAGAGCGTCTGGCGGGAAAGGAAGAATCGGGCGTGGAGAGCTCGAAGAGCCCGTCTGACATCATCCTGGAGGATGACCGCCGAGATGTTGGTCTCCGAGGACCCCTGGGCGATCGCAACGACGTTTACCCCCGCCCTCCCCAAAGAGGAGAAGAAGTTTCCGGCGATTCCCCGTTGGCCGCTCATCTTCCGTCCCACGGCGGCGAGAATCGCCAGATTTCCGTGCCCTTCGATGCTGTGGATCTTCTTATTCTCAAGCTCCTCTTTGAACTCGAGCCGGGCGACGCGGACCGCTTCTTCCATCTGATCCTGATAGACGGCGAAACAGATCGAATATTCGCTGGATCCCTGGCTGATCAGGATGACGGAGATGTTCGCGTTGCGGATCGCGCTGAAGAGGCGGGCGGAGATTCCCACCACGCCGCTCATCCCCACCCCCTCGACGTTCACCAGGGCGACGTTCCGGATCGTCGAGAATCCCTTCACCTTGTACGGGCTGTTCAAGTCGCCCTCTTTGCTGATGATCGTTCCCGGATCATCCTCGGCGTTCCAATAGCGGAGCGTCACTTCGATCTCCGCTTCGATCGCGGGCAGGAGGGACTGGGGGTGGATGATCGGCGACCCATAGTAGGAAAGCTCCGTCGCTTCGGCATAGGAGAGGGCGCGGATGACGAGCGCGGAAGGCACATCACCGTCATCGGCGCTTTTCAGAAGCGAGGTGGAGTTCCAGAAGGTCACCCCGCTTGCCCCGAGGCGGGCGGCCAGGAGCGCTGCGGCGTATTCGCTTCTCTTCTCCCCTTCTTCACAATAGACCACGGTCACCGCCTGATCCACACGCGTTCCTACGGTACTGTATTCCAGATATCCGCTTTGAATCTCGGACCTCTGGAGGAAGGAATGGACGATAAGGGCGACCCAGGAGGCGGAAAGTTTCTTGACGTAGAGATATACGTCGTCGCCGACCTCCCCGACGAGCCACACCGACCGAAGAAGATCCTCGATATTGTCGAACCCTTCTTTGATCGTGGCGACGACGGAGTTGCTCACATCCAGGACCGATTCGACCAGATGTTCCCAGGAGCTCAACCGGGCTTCAGCCATCGACCACAACCGCTCGTCCCGGGCCTTGGCGAGAAGAAGGAGGTCTGTCACGTCCAACGCTTCATTGCCCAGAGAGGAGATGACGAGAACGTTTTGTTCCTCAGGTGAAAGGATCCGCAGCAGCCTTTCCAAACCCACTTTCGTAACGACGTTGTGCGCCTCCAAGGCATGGATTCGTAGCAGATTCACGACAATTCACCTCCGTATACTGAAACAGAGCCCAATGGGCCCTGTTACAAGTGCGCTGACGTCCTCGCTAGGCGAGTTGTTCGGCCCGTCCGCTTCTCAGGCAGCGAGTACACATCTTGACCGTCTTCGGAGTTCCTTTGACGATCGTCTTCACCGACACGAGGTTGGGGCGGAACGTGCGCTTGGTGGTAACACCGATATGCTGACCGACACCACCTTTCTTCTTGGCCTGACCTTTACGCGGGACGCTGTTTCCCGCGACCGTCCCTTTGCCACATATTTCACATCTGCGAGCCATTGTTATATCCACCTTCTCTACAACTAGGTATCGGAGTCTCGGTATCTTTGTCCGGGAAAACGGCCTCCCGTGAGCAGTTGAACAAAGCCCAACTCCAACCTAGGCAAACATATCAGATTACCGGATATGTGTAAAGAGAGCGGAAGGTTTTTATGGTATCCAACAGCTTTTTCCGGGATCCCATCATGCAGAAACTTCAGGAATCAACTATACTGGAGGCATGCAGGACTATTATATTCTTCGCCTTCCCAAAGATCTTCGCATCACGCTGGAAAAAGAACGGAATCGGCTCTACGCGATGTGTGGCGATCGTTCGCTCCTCTCGAGGGAACCATGCATCATCCTGGGCCCCGCTTCCGAACAGGTCGCCCATATCATTCCATCCCCTCCGCTTCCGGTCATCGTCGAAGGCAGAGCCCGGTACGCCAACGGCATTCTCCACCTTCCGCTGGCCGATTCGACGGTCTTGGACCGCACGCGCGAGTCTCTTCGGACGTCCTGGCCGATCCATGGGATTTTCCTTGGCACCGTGGATATCGAATATGAACGGGCGAACCTCGCCGTGGGCTCCCTGAGCTTCGCGGTCATGGAGACGACCGCTACTTCCTGGCGTATCGGTCGAGAAAGGAGGTTGCACTCGGACAGATATCGGTGAGAAGACAGGTCTCGCATTGCGGCCGCTTCGCGTGGCAGGTCGTCCGACCGAAGAGGTTGACGATCATGCTGAAGCGGTAGTGGTACCTCCCTTCCAGCTTCCCCGCTACGTCCGGCTCGATCGCCGTCGGATCCTTCTCTTTCGTGATGCCCAGACGCTGCACCACCCTTCCGAAATGCGTGTCCACGATGATCGCCGGCTTGTCGTAGATGTCACCCAGAATGCAGGAAGCGGTTTTGCGCCCCACCCCGGGCAGCTTAATCAGCTCTTCCATCGTGTCGGGCACAGCTTCATCCCCGAGCGCCTTGCTGGCGGCGATGATGTTCTTCGCCTTGTTTCGGTAAAAGCCGGTGGGATAGACGATCTCTTCCACATCCTTGGGATCCGCCGCGGCCAATGAGGGGGCATCGGGGTATCGGGCAAAGAGATCCTTGGTGACGATGTTCACGATGCGATCGGTCGTCTGAGCGGACAGGATGACGCTGATCAGAAAGCGGAAGGGATCGCGCTCATCCAGGAACCGGATCTCGGGCGGCGAGATCTCATCGAGTCTTCTGTACACTTCATATGCCTGATTCATGGCTTCATCCTACCCCTTGACGGAAATGAGAGCAACTCTCTATACTCAAGACGCATTCGGGGCGTAGCCTAGTGGCTATGGCGCCTGCTTTGGGAGCAGGATATCGAAGGTTCGAGTCCTTTCGCCCCGACTTCTTTCATCTTGTCCATTCTCTCAAGATGCATGGCAATCTGTTTGTGCTTTACCATACAGACAGGTTGCCGATCATTATTCGCATCCATGTCCACTTTGAACGGATTCTTGATTGCTTCGCAGAAGCCCATCGGTCATTGGGGTGTGACGAAACAATAGATCGTGGAGCTATACTCGCCACTTGCCGGACGGACTTGATCGGGAAGATAGACCTTCAGGTCTCCCTCAAGGACGTGCATATTACTAGTTGTAGAATCGATTGGTGATTGGATCTCCTCGATTTCCGTTGCGAATGTCTGCCCCGGAGTGACCTCAACGATGTTTTCGCCCGAATCAAAGGCGAGGGAATAGGGAAACGAGCTATCTTCACAGTGAAACGAAAACGGATCGGAGGTTCCCTCGGCGTTGGCCGCAAAATGGATGTTCGCGGCGGTGGCGGATGATGTATATTCGACGACACCGACCTTCAACGCTTGGGAGGGCGTCGTCCTCCCTTCCAGTTCGGAAAACGGGAACGGATCGGCGATCGTCTTCGTCACACCGAACGAGTAGAACGGGGGAGGATTGCCTGACGCCGTCCAGTATATGCCGCTCAGGCGAAGGAGGTGGCTGGTGAGGCTCAGAGCCGTCACGGTGATCTCCGACTCATAGTAGCCTGTGTTCAGATTCCACCAGCTGTGTGAGGTGATACGGGGTCGGATCAGCGTCACGTCCACCCAGATGTATCTGTAGGGATATCGATATTTGTAGCCGTTCGAGCCGTCATATGTGTCTTTGTCGCCGGTATTATCATACCCTTCCTCCCCCACCGCGACCTCCTCCGAACCGGCACCATAGGAAATCGTAATCGTCTCACCGGGATGCTCAGCGACCGTGTTGATCCCGGAAAAGTCGTGTTGGTCACCGGAATGTCTCAGGCCCTTCGCCCTGAGCACAAGGAAGAATTCGCTCCAATGTGCCGTACTCGATAGCGAGGTGAAATAAAAGCGGTTGTTACCGGTACCGGTGGCTGTCGGTCCGGTATTGGTGAACGAAAGCGTCGTCGCCGGTCCGGTGTAGACGACCCTTCCGACAAAGCCTGATTTTTTCCACACCTCCGTGCTGTTTTTATAATCATCCGGATTTGTGTACTCGTCTTTCGTGTATACATTGAAACCGGTGAGCGCACCCGTAGCCATGTC
This sequence comes from Spirochaetales bacterium, assembly GCA_012800465.1. GTDB lineage: Bacteria > Spirochaetota > Spirochaetia > Sphaerochaetales > Sphaerochaetaceae > Sphaerochaeta. The sequence continues at coordinate 9,228 of JAAZJI010000258.1, read as the reverse complement.
ATATGACAGAGAATCGGAATACAATGAAATCACCCCAAAAAGCAGAGATAAGAGAACAATCAGCAGGTTTTTTTCACATGATTTCATGGCGAATCCATTACATCTCTTTCATATAATCATTCCATATGTCATATTTGTATACCATTTTTTGTCTATGTCAACCCCTACCCCCTCCTTTTAGCTATGAATTTTGCACCGCCAGGGTAAAAGAATGATGAAACGTCGGGCCTTGCCGCTATGATTCTGTACGTGTGAGGATCTTTCATGCGCTTGGGTTTTATAGCATACTGGCTCAAAGCCACTGATGAGAAATATTCGTTGCTTCATGAAGGGCTCTGCTTGTGGAGTCGGCATATGGACGGATTCCGGCCGTATCTGTTTCAAGCGACTCTCCGGTCCGCTTCAAAGATGGGTATCAGGGAAGAGTTGTCACGAAACAGTAGACGGTGGACGTATAGATGCCACTCGCCGTGTTGATCTGCTCGGGAAGATAGATCTTCAGCTCTCCCTCGAGATAGTTCCACGTATAGGTTCGATACGGATAGTCGATCGGGGAAGGAACCGTCTGCGATTCCGTTGGAAATAGTGAATCATGGGTTACCTGCTCAAGCGAGCGGATCGGCTTTGTCGCCTGGAAGACGAGATGATAGGGAAACTTGAGGTTGGTGTCATCTTCATGCCTGAAATAAAAATCATCGGAGGTTCCGTTGCTATCGGCGGCAAAATGGATGTTCGCGGCGGTGTTGTCCGATGAGTAGGTGACGGTGCCGACCTTCAACCCCTGGGCGGGCGTCGTCCTGCCGATCAGATTGGATATCGGGAAGGGATCGTCGACCGTCTTCTTCACACCGAATGAGTAGAACCCGGGAGTAGTGCCCTCCGGTTCTCCGTAATAGCCGTTCAGAAGCAGGGTGAGACTGGTGCCACCCGCGGCGACGGTGATTTCCGACTCATAGAAGGAATTCTCCACCAAGGATGAACTGTTGGCGGTTCTGATCAGCGTCACGTCCATCCAGACGTATTTGTAGCGATATTTGTAGATATAACCGTTCGAGCCGTTGTACGTACCCGAGGAGCCGTCGGCTCTGTATCCAAACTGCCCATTTTCGACTTGTTCAAATCCGGCGCCAGCATCTATCGTGATCGAATCACCGGACGTCACCACGACCTTGTTTTTCCCGTATAAATCGATTCGGTTGCCGGAATGCGTGATTCCTTTCGACCTGACCACGAGAAAGTATTCCTTCCAGCTGCTCGTATTCGACAGGCGGGTGAAATAAAACCCTGTCGAGGCATCGGGTTTCGGTCCGGTATTGGTGAACGTGAACGTCGCCGGCGGTCCTGTGTAGGCGACCCTTCCGATGAAGCCTGATTTTTCCCACGCTTCCGCCGTTTTGTTGTCATACCCTCCCGGATAGTTTGGATCGTCGGGCTCATCGATGTTGAAATCGATGAGCTTCCCGGTTACCGGATCATATGACAGGGAGGCGGAATGATCGCCCACGGGGTCTCCGTGCACACCCTGAAGATTCAGGGTGTAAAAGGTGCCATTAGTCGACGTTATGCTGATGTTCGACTCATAGATGGAATTCGGTATCAAGGTCGAACTGTTGTTGGTGGTTCTAATTAGCGTCACGTCCATCCAGACGAATTTGTAGGGATATTTGTATTTGTATTTATAGTTGTCCGAGGAATGGCATAAACCCGGGTTGCCGTCTCTGTCGTACCCGTTCTCCCCCGCTTCAACCTCTTCCTCTCCTCCGCCATAAAGCAGCTCGATCGTCCCATTGGGATTCTTCACGACCTTGTTTTTCAGGGAAAAGTCGATCCGGGCGCCGGAATGCCTTTGTCCCTTCAACCTGACCACGAGAAAGAATTCCCTCCAACTGCTCGGATCCAATTCATGGGTGAAATAAAACCGGGTCTCTGCCGGGGTGCCGGTGGCAATCGGTCCGGGATTGGTGAACGTGAACGTCGTCTTAGGTCCTGTATAGACGATCCTTCCGATGAAGCCTGATTTTCTCCACACCTCCTCCTCTTGGTCGTGATACGATTCCCAATTGGCGGGATCGTCGGCTATACCGACATCGAAACCGCTGAGCCTCCCGGATGCCTGATCATATTCCAAGGAATCGGCAACAAGCGGTGATGCCAACACGGCCATGAGAAGAAGCATGGAACATGCCAATATTTTATGGAATGTCAGTCCTCCCGCTCTCACCGTTTTCGAACCTCATTATATTTCTCGTTGTACTATGGACAATCCGGCGCATATGTATAGCTTATAGACAGTTAATCATAGCTGTCAACCCCGGATTTCTCTTGGCCATGTATATTGTACCAAGAGAGTTATTTCTCTCCATGTCCCCCGGTCAGGCTTGGACGTCAGGTACCTCGAATAGTTATAAGAGCAATCGAACATGAATGATTCCATGGACAACCGACCCATGCCCCTTCGAACATGACCGGCCGTTGAGCATCCGTATCAATAGACAGGTGATACGAAACAGTAGATGGTGGACTTATAGAGACCACTTGCAGGTTTGACCATTTCGGGAAGGTAAATCAACAGATCCCCCTTGAGGTGGTGCCACGCATAGGTTCGATTCGAGTCGATCGGAGAAGGAACCGTCTGCTCTGACGTTCGGAATCGTGAAGTAGTAGGGAGCACTTGCTGAAGCGAGCCAATTGGGCTTGTCGGTTGGAAGGCAAGACAATAGGAAAACGTGATGTTGTCGTTATTTTTATGCTCGAAATAAAAATCAGTGGGGCTCCCGTTGGAATCGGCTGCAAAATAGATATCCGCTTTGGTGGTTCCCGATGAATAGTCGATCATACCGACCTTCAATCCTGTGGCCGGCGTCGTCCTGCCGATCAGACTGGAAATCGGGAAGGGATCGGGAACCGTCTTCGTCACACCGAATGAATAGATCGGGGGGGTATTCCCCGAGGTTTCGTGTTTTCCGCTCAGAGCCAACGCGAGACTGGCGCCGCTATCGGATGCCACGGTGATGTACGACTCATAGAAGGAATTCGATACCAAGGAGCCTAGACCGTTGGCGGTTCTGATCAGCGTCACGTCCATCCAGACGTATTTGTAGCGATATTTGTACATGAATTCGTTCGCTCCGGTGTACGTACCCTCGTTGCCGGCGCTATCGTACCCAGTCTGCCCCACCTGAGCTTCCTCAAATCCGGCACCGACATCTATCGTGATCGAATTACCGGACGTCACCACAACCTTGTTAATTCCATATAAGTCGGGCCTGTTCTTGCCGTTATGCGTGATTCCCTTCGACCTGACCACGAGAAAGAATTCCCTCCAGCTGTTTGTATCCGACAGGCGGGTGAAATAAAACCGGTCTGATGGGGTGATATTGGGTTTCGGTCCGGTATTGGTGAACGTGAACGTCGTCGGCGGTCCCGAGTAGGCGATTCTTCCGATGAAGCCTGAGTTATTATACACCTCCGTCGGATTGTTGTATCCGCTAGGATCAGAGGGATCATCGAGAGCACCGACTTCAAAATCAGTGAGCTTCCCATTTTCCGCAGGATCATATAGCAGGAAGGCGGCATCTTCGATTGGGGGCCCGGTGTACGAGCCCCTCAGTTCCAGAGTCAAGGGTATCGTGGCGCTATCCGGCACCACAGTGATATCCGACATATATGAGGCATACGGCACTAAGGACTCACTGTTGCCGGTTCGGATCAGCGTAACATCCATCCAGACTGAGTCGAAGGGGTATTTGTATATGAATTCGTTCGAGCCGTTATACGTACCCTCGTTGCCGTATCTGTCATACCAGGTCTGATTCTGAACGACTGTTTCACTTCCTCCGCCATAAGGCATCTCAATCCTTCCACCGGGTTGCACCACGACCATATTACTCCCAGAAAAAAAGGGCTGCTCTACCGTTTTTTTATCAACATGCCTGGTTGCCTTCAACCTGACCACGAGAAAAAACTCGCTCCAACTGCTCGGATCCGATTCACGGGTGAAATAAAACTTGTTTTGGGGTGCGCCGACAACTGTCGGTCCGGAATTGGTGAACGTAAAGGTCGTCGCAGGTCCTTTGTAGCGAATTCTTCCAATGAAGCCTGATTTTCTCCACACCTCCGTCGGATTAGTGTAATCACTGGGATTGGAAGGATTGTCGGTCTCGCCGACATCAAAACCCTTGGTTCCTCCGCTTGCCGCTTCATGGGTCAGGACTCCGGCAGAAAGCGGTGATGCCAACACGACCATGAGAAGAAGCATGGAACATGCCAAGATGTTATAGAATGTCAGACCACCCGCTCTCACCGTTGTTGAACCTCATGATGCTTCTCTTTGTCCAATGGACAATTCGGGATTCATGCATACCATATAGACATTTCATCAAAAGTGTCAATCCCGGATTTCTCGGTTCTATGGATTTGCTGAAATCGTGCCCCCGAAAGGAGGTCGTATGCTTTGACTTGGACTGAAGCGGCGACACCTTGCGGTCGACGAATTCACGACCCTTGTCTCATTGACACATCAAAGGTTTCGTCGGATCGGAAAGAGAAGACCGTTTCAGCCGAACGCCCCATCGAGATGTCAATAGACAGGTGTTACGAAACAGTAGACGGTGGATGTATAGAGACCGCTCGCAGGCTTGACCTCGGTGGGAAGATAGATTTTCAGGTCTCCCTCGAGGTAGTTCAACGTATGGGTATGACTCGGAGACGGATAGTCGATTGGCGAATACACCGTCTGCGAGGCCGTTCGAAATCGTGACCCGGAGTTTACCTGCTCAATCGAGCCGATTGGCCTTGTCGGCTGGAAAGCGAGATGATAGGGAAACTTGAGGTTGGTGTCATCTTCATGCCTGAAATAAAAATCTTCGGGGGTCCCGGCGGCATTGGCGGCAAAATGGATGTCCGCAATGGTTTTGTACGATGAATAGGTGATGGCACCGACCTTCAATCCCTGGGCCGGCGTCGTCCTGCCGGCCAGATCGGATATCGGGAAGGGATCGGGAACCGTCTTCATCACACGGAATGAGTAGAACGAGGGGGGATCGTCCGCATCTTCGTACTTCCCGCTCAGAAGCAGGGGAAGACTGGGGCCGCTATCCGCGGTCATGGTGATGTCCGAATGATAGGAGGAATCCGACACCAAGTCTGAACTGTTGGCGGTTCTGATCAGCGTCACGTCCATCCAGATGTATTTGTAGGGATATTTGTATTTGAAGAGGTCACCTACGCGGTACCCCCCGGTGCCGTTGGCACTGTACCCATACTGCCCCACCCCGACTTCCTCAAATCCGGCACCATCAAGCAACGTGATCGTATCATTGGGGTGCTCCACAACCTCGTTGTTGTTCTTGTGAATTTCGATTCGGCTACCGTCATGCGTGATTCCCATCGGCTTGATCACGAGAAAGAATTCCTTCCAGCTGCTTGGATCCGACGGGCGAGTGAAATAAAACCGGCTCGGTGTTGGGGGATTGGTGGCTTCCGGCCCGGTATTGGTGAACGAAAATGACGTCGGAGGGCCGGTGTAGACGACTCGTCCGATGAAGCCTGATCTTCTCCACACCTCCTTCATGGTGTTGTACGCATTAGGATTGGAGGGATTGTCGGGCACACCGATGTCGAAACCTGTGTAACTCCCACTTGCCGGATCATATGACAGGGAGGGGGAATGGTCCAGGGGGACTACGAACTCCCCAGTCAGAGGCAAGAGGAGACTGGCGCCGGTTGAGGCCGTCACGGTGATGTCGGACTGATATAAGGAATACGGCACCAAGGATGAACTGTTGCCGGTTCTGATCAGCGTCACGTCCATCCAGACGGATTTGTAGGGATATTTGTATTTGAAGAGGTCTCCTGCGCGAATCCCCTGCAGGGCGTACATAGTACTGTACCCTAACTGCCCCTCATCGACGACCTCGTCCCCTCCACCATGGGGAATCATGACCGACTCACCGGGATGCACCACGACCACATTGGTATTGGAAAATTCATCCGTAGTGTTAAAAGCATCATGCCAAGTTCCCTTCGTCCTGACCACGAGAAAGAATTCGCTCCAGCTGCTTGGATCCGATTCACGGGTGAAATAGAACCGGGGCTCTGCCGGGGCGCCGGTGGCCGCCGGTCCTGAATTTGTGAACGTGAACGTCGTCTCAGGAGGTCCGGTGTAGACGACCCTTCCGATGAAGCCTGATTTTCTCCACACCTGCGTCCCGTTCTGATACGCACTGGGAATGGCGGGATCGTCGGTCACACTGACATCGAATCTGTTGAGCCTCCCGGATCGCTGATCATAGGACAGTGAGTCGGCGACAAGCGGTAATGCCAACACGACCATGAGAAGAAGAACGGAACATGCCAGTTTTTTATACGATATCAGACCAACTGTTTTCACGTCGCTGCACCTCGTGCCGCTTCTCTCCATATCCATGGATAATCCAACATATCTACTTACATTTACGGACATTCCATCACCGATGTCAACCCCGGATCTCCTCCTGATTTTATATCGGTACTGCTCGATGACGTGATGCCCGTGACTCCTTTGGAGGGTTGCCCAAACGGTTGACAATTTATTAGTATGGGAGCGTTCGTTGAAGTATTTCACCAAAGATTGTAGAATACCTGCGAATCCGATGCGCCAATAGCTCAGTAGGATAGAGCAACTGCCTTCTAAGCAGTAGGTCAGAGGTTCGAGACCTCTTTGGCGTGAAGCGAACGGAATACGGCTCTGATACTGGACCGGCAACAGTCATCAGAGCTGTTTTTTGTCTACAACGCGAGTGTGCCGAAAAACACATCTCCATAGAGATAGCTGTAATCTCTCAGGATATCGGGGAAATCAAGTTTCACGGTTTCCCGTTCTTTCACGATGATCGTCTTCGGATAGAGCAGCGGCTCATCGTTTGCGTAAATCGTCTGAAGAGTCATCGATTGGACATTCCGGGTATCGTTTTTCAGATCGATGCTGAACGTCCAATCGCTGATGGAGAGGTCTTGGTAGAAACATTCCATCACATGCTCTTGGATCATGGCAAAGACATTCTTATCAAGCCTGATCCCGAAATCCAATTCATGAGGGGAATCCTTTCTTACCACGATGCTCAAGAGATCCTGCCCATTCCTCAACTCTTCATTATCGGCATAGGCGACCGGTATTCCGATGTCGGCAACAAGATAGGTACTGAAATCAATGGTGACCTCCCTGAAATTCCGAGCATCTCTGAACCAGGTGGCGATCATCTCCTTGAGGTCCTCGTCACTGTCACTCCCAAAAGACTCGACACTGACGGTTCCCTGAGTGTAAAACACCTCGTCCGGACTTGCCGCCAGATCCAGCAGATCCCGGATGTAGAGCTCAGAGGTGATGCTTCCGGAACAGGCGACCAGAAGCAGAACGATTCCGATCGCTACGATACCAACCTTCTTGTTCATGGGCTCCGTACCTCCTCCCTGTCATTGCTTGATGAAGACAGAATATCACACGACATCATGATTTTGGGGTCTTTTTTATAACTCGTCTAACAATAGGTTTTTTTATCCTGCTTTTTGGGGCTCTGAATTATGACATTCGCCGGTTCAGTAATACGTGCCCCCTGTATTGATCCATTTTAATGGCAAACTGCGATTATGCCCTAGTCTTATTATAACGGGTGTCAACTATATATTACCATTACCAACTCTTGTAGAAGCCATAACGAATTCCAAACCAATGATTTGAAAAGGTAGTAGTTTGCAGATCGACAGCAAAAGAAAAATCAATATTTTTAAGAAAAGGAAGAAAATCATTATCAGGTAGGGGTACATAAAACCCAGTACTCAAATACAAAGGGTATTGGGGGTTTCTGTATACATCTTCATGGGGTAACAACAATCGTATACCCGCTTTTATTTCTGCAAAGGGTTTTAACAAAATTCTATTGTATAATTTGTCCTTCAATATGGGAAAAATCAAACCCAACCCAGCCAAAAAATCTAAATAGGACGTTTCAGTTAAGGTTTCATCTTTGTTTTCCCTAAAAAAACCAATCACAAGCGAGCTTGCAATATAAACTCGTGGAGCAATTGTTTTTTGAAAGGTTAAATTCCAGCACCCTACCGGATTCTGTTTCAGCTCTATATTGTCTTGGAACACTAGTCCCATATCCAACGCTATTCCCTCTAGATAATACTTTCCAGACTCTCTCATCCAGAGCTTTTTCTGATCTATCTTTTCCTGTTTTTTCCGCTCTATGTGCTCAATCAAAACAGCTTGCTCAATGAATTTTGTTATTGCCACATTGACATCTGAAGATGGATGATATTGATAGATAAAAGGTTTCACGGCAGACAGGTCGACATCAATCGCGTAAGATTCCGCACCTAAATCTGATCGACTAAGCGTGATTCTTTTAATAACAATGAGATATTCGGAATCAAGGGAGCCTAAATCAAAATTGAATTCGATTGACGCAGCCAGAGGGGTGGCTACCGAAGTCAAATACGCCTCAAAGAGATCGACTGTATCAAGATAGTTCTCATACTCGTCCCTTTGTTGTTGAGTCGTCAGTAAAAAGGGAGGAAGTGCCCTCTGAGTCATTACCTCATAAGGAATATGCGTATCAATTGTATAATATTCTCCCATTATGGGGAAACGAAAAGCCACCGGCCAGCTCTTTTGGTATCCATTATACTTGCCAATCCTCATAGAAAATTCAGGTTGTGCGCTTGTAACAAAGAATGATCGGTCGGAAAGAGTGTTCATCCCCTCCCAGATTTTATCTGCATACTCATTGAGTTGTCCCTCAACAGAACTTCGCAATTCAGTGATTATTGCCTCAATCTCAGCATCTCTTCTATCCCACTCCTCCTTAATGAGTTGATTCCTAAGTGCTTGCGCCTCATCAGTGGGCTGATTACCCAACAATTCCGCAGCTCGATAGGGTCGATTCATCAGCTCTTCAAGTGTTTCATCTGATCGATTTATGATGATTGTACGTTGTGCATAAATCTTCTGTTGAAGTTCCAGATAGATCGATGTATACAACTGCTTCGTTTTCTCTAATGAATCAAGGTACTCAGACGGGTTGTTTGAAGCGATTGGTTTTAGTTGGCTAGATAGGGTAGCGAGCTCCGCTCGCTGTTTCATCTGAAATACAATCTCTTGGAACTCTCTACTGTTTCGATCCATAATCTCCTGTTGCTTTGTAGCAGCTTCCTGCCTAGCAGATTGAAGTAAAAGACGGTTTTCAG
>JAAZJI010000257.1 GCA_012800465.1 Spirochaetales bacterium | reverse complement strand
GGTTGGTGGTGATCCGTTTTTCACAATCCGTATAGGCGTAGAGGGCGTCGACGATGTCCTTGGAATAGGTGTTCCGGGCGAGGTTGATCTCGATGTTCACGCTCTCGGCGGTGAAATCGTTGATCGAACTGATCTTCAGGCGGCCTTTCTTCGCCGCGTCCTCGATCGAATTGATCAAAGATTCGCTGGTCGTTCCCCAGGGGAGCTCTTCGACGACGATCCGCTTCGGATCCTTCGTGTCGAGGCGCGCCCGGACCAGGACCGTCCCCTTCCCGTCGTCGTAGTCCTCGACGTCGACGATTCCTCCTTGAGGGAAATCGGGATAGAGTTCGAAGGATTCCCCCCTCAGGCAGGCGGCCATCGCATCGAGGACTTCAAAGCGGTTATGAGGGAGAATCAGGGTGGACATCCCGACGGCGATCCCCATGACTCCCTGAATGAGGACGACGGGAATCTTCGCCGGAAACGTCACCGGCTCCTTGTTCCTCCCGTCATAGGATTCGACCCACTCCGTCAACTCGGGGTTGTAGAGAACCTCTTTCGCAAAGGGCAGAAGCCGGCATTCGATATACCGGGGGGCGGCGGCGCTGTCGCCGGTGAGGATGTTTCCGAAGTTTCCCTGACGATCGATGAACAGGTCGTTGTTGGCGAGGTTCACCAGCGCTTCGTAGATCGAAGCGTCTCCGTGGGGGTGGAAGCGCATCGCCCACCCCACCGTGTTGGCGACCTTGTGGAACTTGCCGTCATCCATCTCGAAGAGAGTGTGGATGATTCGTCGTTGAACCGGTTTGAAGCCGTCCACCAGGTCCGGAATCGCCCGTTCCTTGATGACGTAGGAGGCATATTCCAGAAAGTTCCGGCGGAAGAGTTGATGCGCCTGGGTCATCAGATCAGATTCTCCATGATGAAGGTTCGACGTTCAGGGGTGTTGCTGCCCATGTAGAACTCAAGGCTGCGGTGCATCTCCGTCACCCCGGGCAGGCTCACCCGGATGAGGCGCATATCCTCGCCGATGAACTGGCCGAACTCCCGGGGATCGATCTCCCCCAGGCCCTTGAAGCGGGTCACTTCGGCCCCCCGGATCCGGGCGACCGCATCGTCGCGCTGCCTTTCATTGTATGCGTACTCGGTCGTTGTCCGGTTCCGGACCCGATAGAGAGGTGTTTCCAGGATATACAGACGTCCCGAAAGAACGAGGTCCTCGAAGTACGTGAGGAAATAGGTCATCAGGAGGTTGCGGATGTGGTACCCGTCCGTGTCGGCGTCGGTGGCGATGATGACCTTCCCGTAGCGCAGGTCCTCGATCCCGTTCTCGATGCCGAGGGCGACCATCAGATTGTACAGTTCGGCGTTCTTGTAGATCTCGGTCTTCTTCTTTCCGTGGACGTTGAGAATCTTTCCCCTGAGGCTGAACACCGCCTGGGTCAGGACGTCGCGGGTCTTGGTGATCGTTCCGCTGGCCGAGTCGCCTTCGGTGATGAAGATCATCGAGTTGTCGCACTTCTCCTTGTGGGCGACGCTTTGGCCCAGGTGATACTTGCAGTCCTTCAGCTTGGGGATGTTGATCGAGACCTTCCGGGCGGACTCCCGGGCCCCTTTCTTCACTTCGTTCAGCTCTTTTCTGAGCGCTTCGTTCTGCATCACCTTCTTGCTGATCTTCTCGGCATCCTTGGGGTTCTTCAGCAGGAAATCGATGATCGCGTCTTTCACCTCGTTGACGATCCAGGTGCGGATCTCCGTATTGGAGAGCTTGTTCTTCGTCTGCGACTCGAAAATCGGGCTTTTGATCTTCACCGCGATCGCTCCGAGGACCCCTTCACGGACATCCTGAGGGGACCAGTTCTTCTTGAAGTGCTCGCTGATCCCCTTCCCGATCCCTTCCTTGAACGCCGAAAGGTGGGTCCCCCCGTCACTCGTATGCTGGCCGTTGACGTAGGAGAAGTAGCTCTCCCCGTAGGTTCCGCCGACGTGGGTCATGGCGAACTCCAAGCGTTCGCCTTTGTGATGGATCGTGGTATAGAGGCCTTCATCGGCGACCTCCTTGGCCAGCAGGTCGCCCAGCCCCTTGGAGGAGCGGAAGGTCCGACCGTTGAACTCCAGACTCAGGCCGGTGTTCAGATAGGCATAGCCCCAGATCCGGGCGATGATGAAATCCTCGTTGAACGCATAATCGCCGAAAAGCTCCTCATCGGGGGTGAAGATCACCTCCGTCCCATCGGCCTCATCGCTCTTTCCGGAGGTCTCCTTGACGAGAATTCCCTGCTTGAAGACCGCGTTGGTGAACTTCCCGTCCCGGAAGCTGGTGACTTCGAAGTCGGAGGAGAGCGCGTTGACCGCCTTGGTTCCGACGCCGTTCAGTCCGACGGAGAACTGGAAGACATCGTCGTTGTACTTGGCTCCGGTGTTGATCTCGGAGACGCACTCGATCACTTTGCCCAGGGGGATTCCCCGGCCCCAGTCGCGGATCCTCACCCGGTTGTCCTTGAGGCGGATTACGATCTTCGAGCCATGTCCCATGATGAACTCGTCGATCGAGTTGTCGATGACTTCCTTGATGAGGATATAGATTCCGTCGTCGATGTGGGATCCGTTTCCCAAGCGTCCGATATACATTCCCGGACGCATCCGAATATGCTCAAGCGCACTGAGCGTCAGGATCTTTGATTCGTCATATAATGCTACACCCATGGCCCCAGTATAGCAGAAAGGTCCGGGGTTGGCAAAAGAGTCGTATACATGGGTTTATTG
>JAAZJI010000256.1 GCA_012800465.1 Spirochaetales bacterium | reverse complement strand
GGTCGAAGCGCTCGCCGAAGTGGGGGGCATACGCGTCCCGGTCGAGCTTCCGCTGCACGTAGGAGGCGAACCACGGAGCGATCTCCTCATCCCCGTGGACCACGAAGACCCGTTGGACATCCCCCTCGAATTTGGAAAGCCATGAGACCAGCCCCTCCTGGTCGGCATGGCCGCTGGTGCCGTGCAGTTCGGCGATCTCACATCGGATGTCGATCTGGTCGCCGAAGATCGTGACGTGACGTGCTCCGTCATAGATCGACCTGCCGAGCGTTCCGGCGGCCTGGTAGCCGCTGAAGATGACCGTGCACTCCCTTCGCCACAGGTTGTGCTTCAGATGGTGTTTGATCCGCCCCGCTTCGCACATCCCGCTGGATGAGATGATCACACAACTCTCCGTGCGGTGGTTCAACGCGATCGAATCATTCACGTCCACGACCGGAGTCAGCCCTTCAAAGAGGATCGGATTGACCCCCGCGTCCACCAGGGCCATCGTCTCCTCGTCCATGTACCCGTACAGATTTCCGGCAAAGACCCTGGTCGCCTTGACGGAAAGCGGACTGTCGACGAAGACGGGGACCGTCCGGGAGCAGAGCCCCTCCTCGATGATGATCCTCATCAGATAGAGCAGCTCCTGGGTCCGGCCCACGCTGAAGGCCGGGATGATGACGTTCCCTCCCCGGTCGAAGGTCCGCCGGATGATCGAAGCGAGCTCCTTCGCCCGATGAAGCGAGGTGATCGCATTGCCCTCCTCGTCGATTCTCGGCGGGTGGTTCCTGTTGCCGTAGGTGGATTCCATGATCACGTAATCCGCTTCGGTGATGTACACCGGATCCTTGATGAGCGGCTGGTCCAGATTCCCCAGATCCCCGCTGAAGACGAGCTTGCGCGTCTCGGCCCCCTCGGTCAGCCACAGCTCGATGAGCGCTGAACCGAGGAGGTGGCCGGCATCCCGAAACCGGATCTCGACTCCTTCGTCGATCGTCCGCTTCTCCTCATACTCGATCGTCTCGAACCGGGAAAGGCTCCTATATGCGTCATTCACCGTGTACAGCGGGTCGACGAGGGGTCGGCCGCTGCGCCTAGCTTTCCGGTTCTGCCACTGGGCCTCCGACTCCTGGATATGAGCAGAATCGGCGAGCATGATCGAACACAGCTCCTTCGTCGCTTCGGTGGCGTAGATCGTTCCCCGGAACCCGTCCTTGATCAACAGCGGAATCCGTCCGCTATGATCGATGTGCGCATGGGTGAGGAGAAGATAGTCGATCTCTTTCGCGTCGAAGGGAAGTTGAAGCCCCCCGATCTTCGCATCGTTTCCATGGGGAAGACCGCAATCGACCAGAATCTTCTTCCCATTGCCCGTCACCAGGGTGCAGCTGCCCGTCACATATCGGTTCGCTCCGTAAAATTGAATATCCATCGTTGACTCCTTGCCTTACAGGATACACCGTATCCGGGCTCGTGACCCATTGTAAAAATTCCCGAAAGGAAGAAAACTTGCAAGCCGATGGAAGAACAGGGTACACTTGAGGAGGAGGATACACGCATGGATGAACATCTTTACACGATTCGGATGAAAGCGGTTCAGCAGACCATCGAACAGCTTCGCAAAAACAACATGGAGGCGCTCTTCGTCCCCACCATCGCACAGGTGAAGACCGAAGTGAAAGCCCGCCTGCCGAAGGGAGCCACGGTGGCCGTCGGAGGGTCGGTCAGTCTGGCCGAGGCCGGAATCCTGGAGCTGTTACGGAATGGCGATTACGCGTTCCTGGACCGCTATGCGCCCGCCTTGACCGGTGAGGATGTCCGACGGATCTACATAGCCTCCTTCTCGGCGGATGTCTACCTCTCCAGCGTGAACGCGATCACCGAACACGGAGAGCTCTACTGCGTCGACGGAACCGGCAACCGGGTCGCCGCCCTGCTCTACGGGCCGAAAGAGGTCATCATCCTGGCCTCCTGGGATAAGATCGTCCCCGATCTCGCCCATGCGGCCATCCGGGTGAAACACGTCGCGGCACCCGCGAACGCCACCCGGTTGAAGAAGAACACCCACTGCACGAAGCAGGGACACTGCATCAGCGCCAAGCTCGACCCGGGCGACCTGATGGCCTTGAAGGCGGGACAGTGTCCGGAGACGATCTGCGCCAGCTACGTGGTGCTTTCGAATCAACGCATCAAGAATCGGATCACCGTCCTCATCGTCGGTGAGAGCTTGGGATATTGAGGGAGGAATCCATGGCTTCGAATTTCACTTATTACACCCCGACCGAAGTGGTCTTCGGCAAGAATGCCGAACGGGAGGCCGGTCGCCTCGTCAAACACCATGGCGGAACGAAGGTTCTGCTGCACTACGGCTCGGATTCGGCGAAACGATCCGGTCTGCTGGATCGGGTCGAATCCTCCCTGAAAGCGGAAGGGATCGAGTACGTCGAACTGGGCGGGGTCGTTCCCAACCCCCGCTTGTCCAAGGTTCATGAAGGCATTGAGCTTGGAAAGAAGGAAGGGGTCGATTTCATCCTCGCCGTCGGCGGCGGTTCGGTCATCGATTCGGCCAAGGCGATCGCCTATGGACTCTACAACGAAGGGGAGGTCTGGGACTTCTACGAGGGCGGACGGATGCTTCAGGGAACCCTGCC
>JAAZJI010000255.1 GCA_012800465.1 Spirochaetales bacterium | reverse complement strand
CGTCGAAGCGCTGGCCCTGTTCATGCGCGAGTTCGAGCGGCGGTATGGATAAGCGAATGAAGATCAAGATGGATGAGACGAACAAGGCGATCCTCCGCCAGCTCTCCGATGGACGAAAGCCCTTCAGCGCGATCGCCGATGAACTGGAGATCACCGAGAACACCGTCCGGACCCGGGTCAACAAGCTGATCGATGAAGGGATCCTCCGGATCTCCGGCCTGATCCGGGCGGAGATGGTCCCCGGTCTGCAGGTCGTCTTCATGGGAGTGAAGCTGTCGACCCTCGATCTGGAACGGAAAGCTAGGGAATTCTGTACCCTGCGGGGCGTCATCTCCTCGGTCGTGGTGACGGGGCGCTACGACCTCATCGTCCAGCTTGTCCTCAGCGAGGAAGAGGGTTTGAGCCTGCTCGACTTCTTCAAGGAGGAGCTCTCCAGGATGAGCGAGGTCATGGAAGTCGAGACGTTCGTCGTCTATCAGTCGGAAAACTACCGGATCCCCTACGTCCTCTGAGGAAAAACCGGGTAGAGGAATCGGGGCAGGTATGGTATACTTGCCCCGTCCCGGTTTGCTGAAACTTTTAGATTGAGGAGAAGATACCCGATGGCAGATGTGTCCACTACCTACTTGGGATTGCCACTCAAGAATCCCCTTGTCGCGGCTTCAGGTCCGCTGACCTCATCCCTTGATTCCCTGAAACAGCTGGAAGACGCCGGTCTTGGCGCGGTCGTCCTGAAATCGATCTTCGAAGAGCAGATCGAGCTGAACGGGTTCGCCGCCCTCGAGCGTGCCGAGGGATTCCTCGGCCATACCGAAGGATACGAGTTCGTGAAGGCGACCTCGATGGAACAGCAGATCGATGCCTACCTGGCGCTGCTTGAAGGGGCCAAGAGGAGCCTTTCGATTCCCGTCATCGCTTCGATCAACTGCTATCGGGACGGGACCTGGCTGGACTACGCCAGGCGGTTCATCGCCTTCGGTGCGGATGCGATCGAATTGAACTACTACGTGGTCGGTGCCGACCCCGAAACGGAGGGTCGGGAACTGGAAAAGCAGTTCCTCCAGCTGGTCCGCTCCGCCCGGAAGGCGATCGACGTTCCACTCAGCCTGAAGATCGGCTGCTCCTACTCCTCCCTGGCGAACATGCTCCGCCGTTTCGATGAGGAGGAGGTGGACGGGGTCGTCCTGTTCAACCGCTTCTACGCTCCCGACGTCGACATCGAGCTGATGAAGATGACCCAGACTAGGATGATCAGCGGCAAGGACGAGTACACCCTCGCCCTGAGGTGGATCGGCCTGATGAGCGAGGAGGTCCGCTACGACCTCATCGGCGCGACGGGCATCCACTGCGGCGACAGCGTCATCAAGCTGCTGCTCGCCGGGGCGAAGGCGGTCCAGCTGTGCTCGGTCCTCCTGAAGGAGGGGGTGGACAGCGCCAAGACGATCCTCGCGGATCTCCATGGATGGATGGAGAAGCACGGCTTCGAAGAGATCGAAGCGTTCCGAGGGAAGCTCGCCAAGACCTACAAGGGGGACGGTTCGGAGTGGACTCGGGCCCAATACCTCAAAACGATGCTCGAGGCTCAAGGGAACTAGGAGATGGATATCGATTCCTATCGTGACATCGCCCCGTACCGTGGTCAGGACGTGCTGGATGCGGTAGCCCGGGTCAGGGCTCATGAGAAGGCGATCGCCCAGTTTCTCGCGATGCTGGATCCGCCGCGAACGAATGATGAACACCTCGCCCTCGAGGAGTCGGTGAAGCACATCGTCTCCCTGCTTGACGAGGTGACCACCTTCGAGGAGTTCCAGCGGAAGATCACCGCCGGCTTCTTCCTGCCGAAGATCGTGGAGAAATCGGTGACGGCGTTCACCCACGGCGGAGCGGAGAAGCTGGATGGCGACCGGGCGTACCTCTATGTCTCCAACCATCGCGACATCATCCTCGATTGCGCCCTGATCGACCTGGCGCTTGCCCAGGCGGATCGGAAGCTGATGGAGATGGCGATCGGGGACAATCTGCTGACGAACCAGTTCGTCACCGACCTCTTCAAGCTCAACGGGGGGATCGTCGTCAAGCGGAGCCTTCCCCTCAGGGAGAAATACCTTGAATCGCTCCGGCTCTCGGCGTACTTCGTCGAATCGATCAGCGAGCGGAACCAGTCGGTCTGGGTCGCCCAGAAGAGCGGGCGGAGCAAGGACGGGATCGACGTGACGAATCCCGCGATCATCAAGATGCTCCATCTCTCCCAGAAGATGAAGGGGGTTGGCTTCAGCGAGGTGATCAGGCGGGCGCGGATCGTTCCGGTGGCGGTCAGCTACGAGTACGATCCGCTGGATGTGAACAAGGCCGCCGAGCAGCTTCGCAGCCAGAGCGACAAACGCCCCCATGAGGACGCGATCTCGATGAGCAAGGGTCTGAAAGGGTTCAAAGGCCGGATCCACATCGCCTTCGGCACCCCCTTG
>JAAZJI010000023.1 GCA_012800465.1 Spirochaetales bacterium | reverse complement strand
TTCTCCATCATGAAGCCCATCGTCCGCAGGACTCAAAAATACCGGCTCGATATGCGAGGCACTATTATGACATCTACCGTATAGCAAACTCTCCCTATAAGAACACTGCACTTGCACAATTAGAGTTGCTGGAGAAAGTCGCCACTTTCAAAGCAAAGTTTTATCCTGGAAAATGGGCAAAATATGAGGAGGCTACAAAAACCTGGGAGAGTGCCCTGAGTTTGAAGATATTATGGAAACAATCCGCTCTCTGGAATTAGAGATTCATAAAGCATCGTTGCACCGAATAGTATACAACATTCGGTGCAAGCTTGTGATGGAAACGGAAGGGGATTCGCTAAGCAGGCAAGGTGTATATGGTATCCTTCCTACTTTATAAACAGAGCGTCACAAGAAGAAGCGAACATCCCCACATCACTTCATTCCAAACAAGGACTCTGGACACCACCGGGGGCCCTTGTTATCATCGGGCTATGAAGAATTCCTACCTCGTCGTTCCCTTTGGAGACGCCGCCGGCATCGGCGTCGAGATCATTCTTAAAGCACTTCAGCGCGTGAAGGAACCGGTCGTGGTGGTCGGTGACCGGGATCTGATCGAAAAAACGGCACAGGATGTCGGTCTTCCTTTTCCGTTCGAGAGTGTCGTGACCTCCTCCGGTCAGCTGCGTGCCGCCCAAAGAGAGGGGCGTGCTCCGATTCTCTACCACCTCGACCTCATCGATCTGTCCACGTTCGCCTATGGGGCGATCCAGGCGCAGTGCGGGAGGGGAGCGTTCGAAAGCGTCCGGACGGCGGTCGACCTGATCGAAGAGGGGCTGGCATCGGCGGTGGTGACCCCTCCGCTTCACAAGGAAGCCCTCAAGGCCGCCGGGATCGAGGAGATCGGGTATACGGAGATCCTCGCTTCGCTGAGCGACAGTCCGAAGCCGACGACGATGTTCGATACCCATAAACTGAAGATCTTCTTCCACAGCCGCCACCTTTCCCTGATCGATGCGTGCAGGGCGGTTACGAAGGAAAGTCTGCTTCAGACGATCGTCACGAGCGACGAGATCACCGGAAAGCACCCGTCTTTCTTCGATACGACGCTTCCCTTGGCGGTGGCGGGGCTCAATCCCCACAACGGGGATGGGGGACTTTTCGGCCAAGAGGAGCTGCTTGAAGTGATTCCGGCGATCCGGGCCGCTCAAAAGCAGGGAATCCGGGTAGTCGGTCCGATCGGGGCGGACTCCGTGTTCCACCAGGCGAAGACCGGCTCCTACCGGGCGGTGGTCAGCCTCTACCACGACCAGGGGCATATCGCCGCGAAAACCTATGATTTTGACAACACCATCTCAATCACATGGGGTCTTCCGTTCTTCCGGTCCAGCGTGGACCACGGCACCGCGTTTGATATCGCCGGGAAGGGTAAGGCCAATGAGCAGGGGATGGTCAGAGCCCTCGAGGCCGCTGCATTCTTTGTCGGAGGTACCACATGAACAGATTGCGCATCCCCCTGATCCTCGGAGTCCTCTCGGTGCTTCTCTTCAGCTCCTGCGTTTCCGGGCTTTCGATCACCCGCCAGATTCCCGCCGAGGCGAATCTCCATGGAATCCGGACTCTTCGGGTCGAACCGACGAAGACGTATCCCATGCTTCGCCGACCGGTTCCATCCTGGGTGGAGGGGAGCGGCCAGATGGAGCTGACGATCCCGAGCGGATACTCCTCGTCATTGAGCCGGGATGTCGCCCGGGAGGCTACCCGGTCGCTTGAGCGGGCGATCCAGTCGACGGATCATCTCTCCGTCACCTCGAGCTCGGACGCCGAGGCGGTGGTGCTGAGTGAAATCACCTTCATGGATCTTTCGGAACGGTTCGTCGAGCGAAGCCCGAACGAAGGCAGCGAAGAGAAATCCTATTACCTCGTCCAGACCGCGACCGTCGGCCTCTCGATCAAGGTCATGGAGGTGGCGACCGGATCGATTCTCTATACATCCAACTATGCGGATAAGATCACCGAAGAATACCTGGTCGGAACCCGGATGTGGGATGAGACGAGCAAGACCTACAAGATCATCCGCCGGTTCACGTTCACCCGAAGCCCCTCCTTCCTGCCGCTCTTCGAGGATCTGCTGCGTTCATTCGAGCGAAGAATCGCCCGACAGCTCGCCCCCTCGACGGTCACCGAATGGGTGAGCCTGGCGCCCAACAGGCCGAAGGACGCGATGGCCAAGGAGGTCTACTGGCTGGTCGACAGGGGCGAGTATCGGTTGGCATATCACCGATTCCTCGCTCTCTACCACGATACCGGCGACTGGAGGTGGGGCTACAATGCGGCGTTGCTCCTCCAGGGGCTCGGCGAGCTGGAAGATGCGATCGTGTTGATGGATGAAGTCCATGCAGGGTATCCGTCCAATCAGGTCTCCCATGCTCTTTCGCGGATGAAGGACGCCCTCCGCGACCAGCAGAAAGCGGAGATGCAGATCTTCGGAGAGTCTCTCGAGGAGTTCACTCTCGTCACGCAGATGTACACGGAAGGACGCTGACCGATGGTGCTGATCTATACCGGTGACGGCAAAGGAAAGACCTCCGCCGCCGTGGGGCAGGCCGTCCGGGCTCTTGGCCACGATGCGAAGGTCGCGTTCGTCCAGTTCATCAAGCAGGATCCCGGGCTGCTTGACAGCGGCGAGGCCCGGATCCTCAGGAATCTGGGGGTACGGTGGGAGTCGTTCGGGGCCGGCTTCACCTGGGTCGAAGGAAATGAGGAGAAGAATCGGATTCTTGCTACCGAAGGATGGGAGACGGTGAAGCGATGGGCGATGAGCGGATCGTATCACCTGATCGTCCTGGACGAATTCACCTATCCGCTGAGCTTCGGATATCTCGATCTGGGGGAGGTCGTCTCCTTCATCGTCGAGCATAAGGATGACGAGAAGTTTCCTCATCTCGTGATCACCGGGCGGGGCGCGCCCGAGGCGCTGATCGCGGCCGCCGACATGGTCAGCGATGTCGGTGAGGTGAAGCATCATCTGGCGGATACCGGAATCGCAGCCCAACCGATGATTGAATTTTGATGGCCTTACAGAGTAATGAGCCCTCTTTTTCCTTCCCCTTGTGCGTAATTAAGGGTATAATAGGTACAAAGGAGGGCTTGCATGGGATTGTGGGACGTTCATAGCCATCTCCTGCCGGAGATCGATGATGGATATCTTGATCAGGCGGGATGCATCCGGATGCTCGAGATTTATCGGGAGTGCGGCATCGATCATGTCGTCGTGACGCCCCATATCTACAATCCCTTCGTCAGGACCGCCGTCGATCGGATTCGTTCCACCTTCGATTGGGCGAAGGCGAATGCCGAGCGGATTGGAATCTCCCTGCATCTCGGCAGCGA
Organism: Spirochaetales bacterium; assembly: GCA_012800465.1. GTDB lineage: Bacteria > Spirochaetota > Spirochaetia > Sphaerochaetales > Sphaerochaetaceae > Sphaerochaeta. The sequence continues at coordinate 1,127 of JAAZJI010000023.1, read as the reverse complement.
GCTGTACGTCGCCGATCAGAAGGTTCTCCGGGCGATTCCGATCAGGAACCGGTTCGTCCTCGTCGAATTCTCGCTGGCGCTTCCTCCCTCCAACCTGATGGAGCAGCTTCGGAAGCTGGTCGCCGATGGGTTCGTTCCGATCATCGCCCATGTCGAACGATTCATGTGGCTGAATCCGAAACAGGCCCTGGTCCACCGATTGAAGGAGATGGGGTGCCTCCTGCAGGGCAATGTCGAGGCGGTTGAAAGCGGCGCCGCTTTGCCGTATCTTGAAGCGGGGCTTCTCGATATGCTGGCGACGGACAACCACGGCGACGAACGATTGCCGCTGGGTCTGGTTCAAGCGTTGGAACAATGGCCATCCGTGAGGAAACGGATGGAAGAGATCTGGTAATACCACCGAAGGGTGAGATTGAGGAGGTAGCGCATGCTGCTTGATATGACTATTGCGAACTTCAAATCCGTGAGGGGCGAACAGACCATCTCGTTCGAAGCCGTCAGGGATAATCGGTTCAGCGATTCCAAGGTGGTCGCGGTGACTGAGAAACTCAAGCTCATCAAGAGCGCTGCGATCATCGGCCCGAACGGAGCCGGCAAGAGCTCCTTCATCCGCGCTCTGGAAGCGCTCAAGGCGATCGTGACCGCCTCCGAGGAGACGAGCAACCCGCTGGCGATTCTCAGCGGAACCTCATTCGCCTATTCTGAAGAGAAGAACCAGCCCGCCACGATCATCATCCGATGCATCCTGGGCAATGACGAGGAGAGCGGCGAGCCGATCATCGGGATCTACACGCTGGTGGCGGATCGGACGAAGATCCATGAGGAATCTCTCCATCACATGATCGGGCGTTCCAAACGGCGCATGTTCGAGCGGACCCTGAAGGAGGACGAGCTGGCCCTGGGCGATGATGAAGAGCTGACCTACACCTACCGCTGGGGCAAGCACTACCGGGGGGACAAGAAGCGTCTGGTCGGAAAGGTCGACGAGAAGCACACATTCATCCAGGCGTCCGCGGAGAAGGGCAGCGAAACGAGCAACCTCTTCTACTCGTGGATCGTCGATCGGCTCCATCTCCTTCCGATGGGAGTCTCGAACCTCAGTGAAAAGTATTTGGCCCAGATGATCG
>JAAZJI010000254.1 GCA_012800465.1 Spirochaetales bacterium | reverse complement strand
CTCGTTTGCCGTCAATTTGAAATGTTGCATCAGCCAGTCCTGGGTGCCGACTTGTCCGAACCGGTCATGAATGCCGACCATTTCCATCGGGATCGGGTGCCGGGTTGACAGGAAGAGCGAAACAGCGGCGCCGAGACCCCCTGCGACCTGATGGTTTTCCGCAGTCACGATCGCTCCCGTCTTTTCGGCGTACTCAAGGATCAGCTGCTCATCAAGCGGCTTGATGGTGTGCATATCGATGACCGCTGCGCTGACTCCCCGGGCTGCAAGCAGTTCCTTCGCCTTCAGCGCTTCATTCAAGAGGAGTCCTCCGCTTGCAACGAGCGTGACGTCGTCACCGTCATGAAGGAGTTTTCCTTTCCCCAGTTCGAACCGTTCCCCCGGCTGATAGATTTGGGGAAGGGCCTTCCGATGGAGACGAAGGTAGGTGTTGCCCTGATGTGCGGCGCAAAGCCTGACAATCTCCGCCAGGCTTGTCGGATCGGCCGGCTCCACGATCACGAGGTCGGGGATCATCCGCATCAATCCGATGTCTTCAAACGGCATATGCGTGCCGCCGTTGAATGCTGCGCTCACTCCCGGATCGGTTCCGACGAGCTTCACATTGAGCCGGGCGTAGTTGGCCGAGATGAAGAACTGGTCGAATGCCCTTCGGGAGGCGAAGGTGGCGAATGTCGCCGCAAAGGGAATCTTGCCGGCAACACTCAGCCCCGCGCTTACTCCGACAAGGTTCGCCTCGGCGACACCGACACCGACAGTCCGTTGAGGGAAGATGTCCTTGAAGACCTGAGTGCCGTGGGCCCGCATCAGATCGGCTTCCAGAACCATGATTCTCGGATCCTCGTGAGCCAGTTCGATCAACGTCTCCGCATATATCGTCCGCATTTCTTTTTCTTTCATTTCGTTTTCCTACCCTAATTCGGCGATGGCCCGGTTGGCCGTTTCCATCGTGAAGCTCATGTTGTGATTGCTTTCCAGCCCTTCGCAGAATGCGGCCCCTTTTCCCTTGATCGTATCGAGGATGATCATGGCCGGTCGAGTCTGCCGGTTTTGAGCATTGATGACGGCTTCATGGATCGCATTCAGGTCGTGCCCGTCCACCTGTTGGGTATGCCATCCGAAACTTCTCCATTTTTCCGCCAGATCTCCGAGGCTCATCACGTCATCGATTCTGCCGTCCAGCTGAAGCTTGTTGTAATCGGTGAATACGATCATGTTCCTCAGCTTGTAATGAGCGGCGAACATCGCCGCTTCCCAGATCTGGCCTTCCTGACTCTCCCCGTCGCCGATGACCACGTAGACATACTGCTGTTTCCCATCGTGCAGCAGCGCGTATGCAAGCCCACATCCGATGGAGAGTCCCTGGCCCAGGGAGCCGGTCGTGACATCGATGCCTTTGGTCAGGAGATGGTCGCAGTGGCTGGGCAGGTTCGTTCCTCCCCGGTTGAGGGTATCGAGTTCGGAAAGAGGAAAATACCCCTTGAGAGCCAGCGTGGCATACAGGGCGGGACCGGCGTGTCCCTTCGAGAGGATGAAGAAATCCCGATCTTCCCATCGAGGGTTATTCGGATCGATCTTCATCACCTTTCCGTAGAGCAGAGCCAGCACCTCCACGATTGAAAGCGCTCCTCCGATATGCCCGACCCCGAGGTTCCCGATCGTGTACAGGGTCTTTTTCCGTATCTCTTTCGCAAACTCGGCGAGCCTCGTATGTTCAGCAGGTGTGAGCATTCATTCCCCCTATAATTAAGTGTCAATCCTAGATAGATATAAGCGATTTATAACAGTTTGTAAATTGATAATTGGTTTTTCTTTATATATTTTTTCCCTCTGCACGGGACTTTCTTTTTAGTAATGCATATGTATATAATAACATAAATATATAGGTAAAAAAACATAAAAATATAGCATAGTTATAACTATACTTTTTAGTAAAAGTAATCTTTAGTGGTAATAATACCAAGGATTTTTCGAATCTGAGAGAGGACATTGAAGAATTGATGTCTTCCGAATCTAAAGAGGTTCCTAATGGCTATTGTAACAATGAATTATCTTCTGAAAAAAGCTCAAAGAGGG
>JAAZJI010000253.1 GCA_012800465.1 Spirochaetales bacterium | reverse complement strand
CGATTTTTTCCGCTTTCACTTCGATTTCGCCGGTCGCCATCTCGGGATTCACCATCGAAGCGGGGCGGGCCCGAACCACACCGGTAACGGCAATGCAGTCTTCAAGGTTCAATGAAAGGGCAGCCTGTTGCAGCTCTTTTGATGAATCGTCATCGACGATGACCTGGGTGATTCCGTACCGGTCGCGAAGGTTGATGAAATGGATCATCCCATGGTCGCGATGCCGGTGCACCCACCCGTTCAGAACGACGGTCTTTCCGTCGTCGACTTTGGTTAGACTGCCGCACGTCGCGGTGCGTTGTGCAAAATGTTCAGCCATGTGAACCCCCCTGCAAGTACACAAATACTATACGATAGGGGAAAGTATGGCAATTGATTGAAACACTCTCATCGTTACCGGATATTGACAAAGCGTATGCAAGGGATCAATACTGAACCCGTACCGGCGAAGTGGTTAGGTCCGCGAACCTTTCAAGTACCCGGGTTGATGAAAAGCGCACTCCGAGGGGGGTGCGTTTTTCGCGGCTTCACAAAAAACATCCCCGCGGATGCGGGGAAGATATAAAATGACCGGCTTTCTATGGATGGACGGAAATCGAACCGCTGATCGTCTGAAGGTCGATCGTGGAGGATCCGTCGCCCTTCGTCAGGGTGGAGCGTTTCTCGCCTCCGATCGTGATCGAACCGCTGGTGGTGTGCGCATCGATGGTGTAGTCATCGGCTCCAAGCAGATCCGCTTCCACCTTGCCGCTGGTGGAGGAGAGGTCAACCTTGGAGGGCGAAGCCAACGGGAGGGCCACGTCGACGCTTCCGCTCACCGACGTGACGGTGATTCTGGGAGCCTGTAGGGATTCCGTCTCGATTCTTCCGCTGGTCGAGGAGACGTCAATCGTACCATTGCTCTTCAGGTCGCCGGCTTCCACCGAACCGGAGACCGACGAGAGTGAAATCATTTTGCCGGCGGTGATGTCCAGGACGGAAACCTTCGAGCTGGTCGATGAGATCGCCACCGAGTCGAGATTCAACGGATCGAGAACCGACACCTTGGCGCTGACCGAAGCGAGCGAAAGATCCTTGATCCGATCCGGGGGAGCGGTAACGACCAGCGTCGACGAGGAGGAGCCGAAGAAGACTGGGAATATCCATATCCGCCTTTTGGGTGAAACCTTGATTGAAAGGTTCGAACCGTTCCTTGAGATGGCGAGCTGCTTCCTGTCGGTGCTTCCGATCTCCAGGGAGACCGCGGTCGCCCCCGGATCGATCTCGAGGACGATCGGGTGGGAGATCGTCGAAACGGAAAGGGAGTCCCCTTTGGCGAAGGGAATCGCCTCGGTGTCGCCCACCACGGTCCTGCCGGAGGAGATCGCCCCCCGCGCCCAGGCCAGGCCCAGGGCGAGGAGAATCACCAGGATGATCAGAAAGAGCTTGTTCGCTCGCGTATCCTTCAACATCTCATTTTCCTCCGAAGAAGCGGTCGTCCCAATCACGTTCCTTGTTGAGAACCTCGCTCTCCATCTCCTCGACCTTCTTCTTCAGGTTTTCGTACTTGCTTTTGAGCTCGCTGTCGGAGACGGTCTCCTCGTAGCGATGTTCATAGGTATGTCCTGCCGGGGCCATCGGGATGATCAGGGCGGCTCCGAGGTAGATCAGCGCTCCGGGGAAGAACCCGGTGGTGAGAATCGAGATTCCCACGATCAGACGAACGATATCCACGTTCAAATCGCGCCACTCGGCGATTCCCGCACATACTCCAAAGACTTTACCATTCGGGGATCGGTATAATTTTCTTGTAGCCATCGTTCTCATTCCTTTACTTCCTTGTTGTTATAGGAGCTCTTTCGACTCCGTAGGATCTCTTCAAGATTCATCAGCCGCTCTTCAAGGTCGGCGATTCCCTGTTCCATCTCGACTCGGGTGCTACCCTTGGAGGCAAACTGCTCATAGGTCTCCCTGATCGCTTTTTCAGCGTCCTTGTCGGAAAACTTCTTCGACCACTTCGGAGAGGAGTAGGTTCCCGGAGGGTAGCCCAGCTCCATTTCCCGCATCCGAAGCGCCGCTTCGATCTTCCGCTTCCGCTCCTTGGACGAATTCTCCAGGACGTTGAGAATGATGACGAAGGTGAAGATCACCGCGAGAATCGGTACTGCCGTCATTCCTTGCCTCCTGACAATTTGCGGAGCTCTGCCAGCTCGGCTTCCAGCTCTTCCATCTCTTCAAGCTTCCGGAACTGCTCATCGAGGGACGCGTTCTTTCGACTGAGCTCGCTGCTTGCCTGCATCCGGTCGATCTGGTCCTGCATCTCGGCGAACCGGTCGTCGGTGCTTCTCCTCATCGTCGTGTTGACGACTTCCTCTTCCTTCGCCCGATTCGCCCGGTCGACCATCGCCCGGTACTTCTGCTTGACGGAAGCGAGCTTCTGCTCGATCTGGTCGATCTCGCTCTTGGCGACCCCGACCAGCTCTTCGCCGCTTGCAATCTGGGCAAGAAGCGGCTCGAGGCGCTCGGAGACTTGGCGCTTCGCAAGCAGCGCCTCCCGGGCAAGATCCTCCCTGCCTTTGCTGACGGCCAGCTCGGCCCGGGCCTGCCAGCGCTTCATCTCCTCTTCGGCTTCGCGGTACTCCCGCTTGCTCTTCGCAAGGGTCGCCATCTTCGCCGCGGCGGAGGACTTCAGCTCGATGAGGGTGTCTTCCATCTCCTGGATCATGAGGCGGATCATCTTTTCAGGATCTTCCGCCTTGTCAAGCAGTGCGTTGATGTTGGCATTTACAATATCTAAAAATCTTGAAAATACTCCCATGACTACGCTCCTTCTTCGTTTTTATAGTAATTGGTATGCACGAAGCGTGCCAACCCGGAAACCACCCGTTTAGAGCGTCTACTTCAGTTTTTCGGCGCTCTGTGATATGGTTGTTTTGGTTTTATATGCCAAGAATGGTAAATTACACCAAAGGAATGCGGTCATGGCGGCTCAGGAACGATATTCCCAACAGCCTCTCGGTGAAAGCGAGGTGTTCCTCGATTTTCAGGCGAAGCTCAGTCGCGTCGCGACGATCAATCGCCCGGTTCTGCTCGTCGGCGAACGGGGAAGCGGAAAGGAGATCGCCGCCCGAAGGCTCCACTACCTCTCCCCCCGCTGGGAAAGGAACCTCGTCACGGTCAACTGCGCCGCTCTTCCCCCCTCCCTGATCGAAACGGAGCTTTTCGGCTATGAACAGGGGGCGTTCACCGGAGCCCAGAAGACCCGAAAAGGCCGCTTCGAGGAAGCGGAAGGAGGGACTCTCTTCCTCGATGAGATCGGCCTCATCCCCCTGGAGGTCCAGGAGAAGATCCTCCGGGTCGTCGAATATGGAACCTATGAACGGGTGGGATCCTCCGTCACCCACGAAACGGACGTCCGGATCATCGGGGCGACAAACGCGGACCTTCCCGCCCTGTGCGAGGAGGGGAAGTTCAAGCAGGACCTCTTGGACCGACTTTCCTTCGAAGTCCTCTTTCTGCCCCCCTTGCGGGAGCGGGGGGAGGACATCCTCACCCTTGCCTATTTCTTCGCCTCGAAGATGGCGCAGGAGTGCGATCGGGAAGGGATGGTCACCTTCACCGACGAGGTGATCGACCGGCTGATGGCGTACCGATGGCCGGGAAACGTCCGGGAACTCAAGAACGTGATCGAACGGGCGGTCTACCGCAGCGAGAACAACGTCATCACCGAACTTCAGTTCGATCCCTTCGCCAACCCCTTTGCGGAGAAAGCCGAACGGACAAAAGAGGATCGGATTGTTTTGGGGAGCTTCGAAGCGGATCGGATCGAGTTCGAGATCCGCTACCTCTCCGAAGCGCTCAAGCAGGCGGACGGGAACCAGAAGGAGGCGGCGAAGCTCCTGGGGCTCACCTACGACCAGTTCCGGGGACTCTATCGGAAGTATCAGGACCGGCTATAGAAAAAAACGGACATCGACCGATGCCCGTGCATGGAGAAGTAGGTGTAGGAGTCACTCGGTTTTCGCCGGAGTCTTCTTCTTCGAGCTCTTCTTCAGTTCGGCAAGCTCCGCTTCGATCGCTTCATCGGTCTCCATCTGATTGAACTGCTCAAGGACCGACGTTGAACCTGTGTAGGCGGCCATCTCCGCTTCCGCTTCCATCCGCTCGATCTTCGCCTCGAGGTCGCTGAACTTCGCCGCGAGATGGGTCGAATCGCTTTCTTTCAGGACCGTTGCCACCTGACGCCGCTCCCGGGCGTTGATCGATCGCTGGACGAGGATCTGCTGCTTGTCCTTCACTTCCTTCAGCTTGTCGCCGATCTGGGCGAGCTGGGCGGTCTGGGCGGCGATGATCCCTTCCAGGTTTGAGATCTGCTCGGCAAGCTGATCATGGTGCTCCTGGGCTTTCCGCTTCTCCACCAGAGCTTCGCGGGCGAGGTCTTCCTTCCCGTTCGCGACCGCGAGCTTGGCGCGCTCCGCCCAGCGGTTCACCGTCTCTTCCGCCTCCTTCGCCCGGTGGTTCAGGGCGATGAGCTCCGCCTTCTTCCCCGCGATCGAGGAACGGGTCTTCGTCTGAAGGTCTTCCAGATTGGTGATCATCAGGGCGATCATCTTCTGCGGATCCTCGAACTTGTCCAAAGCGCTGTTGACGTTGGAACTGACGATATCTCTGACTCGTTTGAAAAATTGCATTGCATGCCTCCTGTTCTTCATTTGGTACCTCTCATAATGCAGAAGGCGTGCCAACTCGTAAAAACTGGCAAAAAACGAGGAATTCAGCGGAACATTTCGGCAATCCACCCGTTTTTTTGGTGAAAAATACCAATATGGCTGGTCAGTAAAACCACACAATGATCGTCATCGGTCGTCTTGTACCCTCGGCTTCGCCCGTGTAGACTGAAGCAATGAGCACCCTCTACATCGTGGCGACCCCGATCGGGAACCTGGCCGATATGACCTACCGGGCCGTCGAAGTGTTGGCGAACGTCGAGATCATCGCCTGCGAAGACACCCGGCATACGCAGAACCTGCTGAACCGCTACGGGATCTCCAAGCGCCTGATCGCGACCCACGCCCATAATGAAGAACACTCCGCCAAGGGGATCATCGGCCTGCTGAAAGAGGGCCGAGATGTCGCCTTCGTCTCCGATGCGGGGACTCCGGGCATCAGCGACCCCGGAAGCCGCCTCGTCGAATGCGTCCGCTCATCCGGCTTCGACGTGGTGCCGATCCCCGGCGCCAGCGCCTTCACCGCGTTGGTGAGCGTGGCCGGTTACATCGGCCGAAGCGTCCACTTCGAGGGGTTTCTCTCCCCGAAGAGCGGAAGACGGAAGAAGCGCCTGGAAGAGCTGCTTGGGCGGGATGAGAGCTTCGTGTTCTATGAATCCCCGTTTCGGGTTGTGAAGGTCCTGGAGGAGCTTTCCGCCCTAGAGCCGGGCCGCCGGATCGTGGTGGGGCGGGAGATGACGAAGAAGTTCGAAGAGTTCCTGACCGGACCGGTCGAAGAGGTGCTTGGCATCCTGAAAGGACGACAGGCCGTGAAAGGGGAGTTCACCCTGCTCGTGGCGCCGAAGGAAGCGGGAGGAAGCGATGATCACGATCAGGAAACTGAAGAGCCTTGAAGAAGAGACCCGCCTGCGGAAGGCGACCCTTCTTCTGAAGGAGCTCAGCCGGCTCGATGCGATCGATCCCCCGTATCTGGAGGGTCTTCTCCGGATCATCAGGGAATCAAGGGTGGGCGAGGACGAGCGGGTCGTTGCCATTATGGATCACATTGATGGGAAGGAGGGAAGAGCCGGAGCGTTTTTCTTGCAGGATCTGCACTATCGGCTTCTTGACCTGCTTGGAGGACAGACCGCCGATTGGGACTTCGTCGACGAAGAGACGAGCCTGGATGTCGGGCGGCGAGTTGTTTGCGAACGGTATCTGGTGGTCGACCGGATCCGCTCGCCGTTCAACCTCGGTTCGATCTTCCGCCTCGCCGACTCCTTCGGCATCAAAAAGATCTATATCGTGGAGGGTGGCGCGGAGCCGACCCATCAGCGAACGATAAAGGTCGGCAGAGGGACGGTGGAAACCGTCGAATATGAGGTTGTTTCGGAAGACTCGCTGCTTGCAGGCTTGAAGAAAAGCGAGCTGCCTCTCTTTGCGCTGGAGAGCGGAGGAGTTGATATCACCGAGTTCGATTTTCCCCTTGCAGGGATCTGCGTCATCGGCAGCGAAGAGCTCGGAGTCAGTCCCGCTCTCCTCGATCTGTGCGACAAGCGTTCGGGGCGGGTTTCGATCGCCCTGGGCGGGACGAAGGGATCCTTGAACGTGACCTCCGCAAGCGCGATCATGCTGCACGG
>JAAZJI010000252.1 GCA_012800465.1 Spirochaetales bacterium | reverse complement strand
TAGGCGAGAGCCTTCCGGACAAGGGGGTTGTCCAAAGGAGCCTTCTCGGTCTGGAAGACGTAGTAGTAGGTGGCAAGCTGCGGAGACTTGTGGAAGTCGTCCCGCATCTCGGCCGCGGCGATCTGGTCGGTCGGCACGTTGGTCGCCCAGTCGGTCTCACCGTTGAGGTACATGTTGTAGTTCGTGGTGTCCGAATCGCTGGAGTAGAAGATGACCTTGTCCAGTCTGACATTGTCCTTGTCCCAGTAGGTCGGGCTCTTCGTGACGGTGATCGAGGTCTGGGGAACGCGGTCGGCCAGGATGAAGGGTCCGTTGCCAACGAAGTTCGCCGGCTCGGTCCACGCCGCGCCGTGCTTCTCGATCGTGTGCCTGGGCATGATCGCGAAGCTGTAGTGGGTCAACGCGTCGATTGCGTACGGAAGCGGTCCGAGGAGGTCCATCTGGAAGGTATAGTCATCCAGAGCGCGGATTCCGACGGCATCCGCCGAAGCGAGCCCGGCGTTGTACTCTTCGGCTCCGACGAGGAACATCGCGGGGAACCAGGCGTACGGTCCGCCGGTGGCCGGATCGAGGATCCTCAGCCAGGACCAGACGACATCGTGGGCGGTGATGGGCTTGCCGTCGGACCAGACCGCGTTCTTGCGCAGCTTGAAGGTCCACTGGGTTCCATCTTCGTTGCCCGTCCAGCTTTCAGCGACGCCGGGGATCGCATTACCGGTCTTGGGATCCATCGCCACGAGGCCTTCGAAGATCGCCATGTAGATCCGGTGCTCGGGAACACCCTGGACAAGGGCCGGGTCGAGGGACTCGGGCTCGGCGCCGTTGGTAAGTCGGAAGACGACCTCATCGACCACCGGTTCGGCTGCTACCGGCTTGGCCGGAGCGGGAGCCGGGGCTGCGGGTGCCGCTGGTGCTGCGGGTGCCGGCGCCGCCGGGGCCGCCGCCGCGGGAGCGGGTGCCGCTGGTGCTGCCGCCGCGGGAGCCTCCTTCTTTCCTCCACAGGAAATAAAGAGCGCTCCGACGAGCAGGATGGATAAAGTGATCACAAGAAACTTCTTCATAAACATCTCTCCTTATCATCGTTAGGGTATTCACTATTAGATACCATGAAGCTTAATCCTCATTAAATCATGAATCAAGGAAAAAGCATAGAGGATGGCCTGATTTTGCCGTATGGATATGCGGATCGGTGCATATGCGCGCCTTTCCAAAGGGTTCGATATCGGTATACTGGAAGCGAGGTGTCCCATGCTGCACTATGAGCTCCATCGAAAAGAATCGACGATCCGCTACACGTTGAGACGGCATACGCGAATGGCGTTTCTCCTGATCGCCCTGTTTCTGCTGTGGGGATTGGTTCTCAACATCGGTGAAGGTGTTTCCATCCGATCGATGCTCCACATCGTCCTGCTTCTGGTCGCCACGATCGGGGGCGTCCTCTACCGGGACGGCTGGTCCTTCGACGTGGAGGCCCGGACGATCGCCTCCTGGTGGGGGTTCGGGCCGTGGGTGAAGCGCGAGTCCTTCCGCTTCGACGAGGTCGTGCGCCTCGACCTCTCCCATTTCATCAGGGGGTCCGACCGGGACGGGAGGATTCCGCCCAAGCGCCGGCAGAAGGCGATGGTGGTGTTTTCGATCATCCTGACGGAGGAGCGCCAAAAAACGGTCCAGGTGATTCCCGAACGCTCCTCAAGCGGACGGACCGAAGCGGCGTTCGACGAGATCGCCCGGATCACCGGGCTGCCGGCCATGATCGACCGGCCGAGGGATGCGGACCTGCCGCTGAGGATGAAAGACCTGAGCTAGGGCGCCGTCCGGGTGGTCGTGGCGGCATCCGCCTCGGCTTCTTCCATCGAGATATCGTGATAGTCCCGCTTCTCGTCGTACAGCCAGCACGCCACCTCGTGGTTCTCCCCCTGTTTGAACATCGGGGGGATGTGGTTGGAGCACCAGGGCATCCGCTTCGGACAGCGCTCGTAGAAGTAGCAGCCGAAGCGTTCTCTGTCCGGAGAGGGGACGTCGCCGGTGAGGATGATCCGCTGCCGATTCCGCTCGACGACGGGATCGGGGATCGGGGCGGCGCTCAGCAGCGCGGTGGTGTAGGGATGCAGGGGTTCTTCATAGAGCTTCACCGCCTCGCTGATCTCCACGATCTTCCCAAGGTACATCACGGCAACCCGGGTGGAGATATGCTGGATGACGGCGAGGTCGTGGGCGATGAAGATATAGGTCAGGTTGAACTC
>JAAZJI010000251.1 GCA_012800465.1 Spirochaetales bacterium | reverse complement strand
GGAAACATGGTGAATGTCGAGTTTGACGGGGCGATCGCCAAGAACGAGGTGGGATACATCCACCAGGGGGACATCCGTCTCAAGGGCGAGGTGATCCGGATCAGCGGCAAGGTCGCCGCTCTCCAGGTCTTCGAGATGACCGGAGGGATCGTCGTGGGGGACGAAGTCGAGTTCACCGGCGAGATGCTCAGCGTCGAGCTGGGACCGGGGCTGCTGACCCAGATCTACGACGGACTGCAGAACCCCCTGCCCGAGCTCGCCCGGCAGTGCGGCTTCTTCCTTCAGCGGGGCGTATACCTTCAGGCTCTTCCCAACGTAGATTGGGAGTTCACCCCGACCGTATCCAAAGGCGATGTCGTCAAGGCCGGGGATACGATCGGAACCGTGCCGGAAGGCCTGTTCACCCACCAGATCATGGTCCCCTTCGACCTGGTCGGCTCCTTCACCGTCACCTCGATCAAGAAGGCGGGAACCTACAAGACCCGCGACACCGTCTGCACGATCGAGGATTCCAAAAAGAAGAGGATCGACCTGTCGATGGTCTTCAGCTGGCCGGTGAAGAAAGCGATCCGGCTCTACAGCGAGCGGCTGAGACCCGTCGACCCCCTGATGACGAAGATTCGGATCATCGACACCCTGCTTCCGGTGGCCAAGGGAGGCACCTACTGCACCCCGGGGCCGTTCGGAGCGGGCAAGACCGTCCTCCAGCACATGACGAGCCGGAACGCCGAGATCGACATCGTGATCATCGCCGCCTGTGGCGAGCGCGCCGGAGAAGTCGTCGAGATCCTGAAGGAGTTTCCCGAGCTGATCGACCCGAAGACCGGCCGGTCCCTGATGGAGCGGACGATCATCATCTGCAACACCTCATCGATGCCCGTCGCCAGCCGGGAAGCCTCCGTCTACACCGCGGTGACGATCGCCGAATACTATCGGCAGATGGGCCTCGACGTCCTGCTGCTCGCCGACTCCACCAGCCGGTGGGCCCAGGCGATGCGCGAGATGAGCGGCCGCCTGGAGGAGATTCCCGGCGAGGAAGCGTTCCCCGCATACCTTGAGAGCCGGATCGCCGAGTTCTATGAGCGGGCCGGGATCGTCAGGCTCCATGACGGAAGGACCGGCTCGGTCACGATCGGCGGTACGGTCAGTCCCGCCGGAGGAAACTTCGAAGAGCCGGTCACCCAGGCGACGCTGAAGGTCGTCGGCGCGTTCCACGGCCTGAGCCGCGAACGCTCGGACGCCCGCAAGTATCCTGCGATCGACCCTCTGACCTCGTGGTCGAAGTATCCGGGAATCATCGGGCAATCCGAGGTGGCCCAGTTGCGTCGGATCCTCCACGAATCCCATGAAGTGAACCAGATGATGAAGGTCGTCGGTGAAGAGGGGACGAGCATCAACGACTACGTGATCTACCAGATGGGCGAGCTGCTGGACAGCTGTTATCTCCAGCAGAACTCCTTCGACCCGATCGACACATCGGTTTCGCCGGAACGTCAGAGACACGTCTTCGCGAAGCTGCATCGGCTGATGAACATGCCGTTGACCTTCGAGACGAAGAGCGAAGTCCGAAGGGTCTTCAACAACCTCAGGCAACTTCTCCTGGACTGGAACAACACGCCTTGGGAATCGGAAGAGTTCAACGCCGCGGAAGCCGCCCTTGATGAAGCGTTCAAGGCTCTGGTGTAAGGGGGAAGAGCATGCAGAAAGTATATTCGAAGATCGAGTCGATTGTCGGAAACGTGATCACGGTCCGGGCCGAAGGGGTGGCGAACGGCGAACTCGCCCTCGTCACAAGCGGCGGCTCGACATCATTCGCGAACGTGATCAAGCTGGATGGGGATCGCGTCTCCCTCCAGATCTTCAGCGGCGCCACCGGAACATCGACCGGAGACCACGTCCGATTCCTGGGCACTCCGATGCGGGTCTCCTCGTCGCCCAACCTCCTTGGACGGGTGTTCGACGGAACCGGATCCCCCCGGGACGGCAAGCCGGAACTGAAGGAAGAGATGATCGATATCGGCGGTCCGTCGGTGAACCCGGCGAAGCGGATCATCCCCCGGAACATGATCCGCACCGGCATCCCGATGATCGACCTCTTCAACACCCTCGTCGAAAGCCAGAAGCTGCCGATCTTCTCCGTCAGCGGCGAACCCTACAACGAGCTGCTGGCGCGGATCGCCCTGCAGGCGGAGGTCGACCTGATCATCCTCGGCGGGATGGGACTGAAGTTCGACGACTACCTCTTCTTCAAGGACACCCTGGAGGAGGGCGGGGCGATGGACCGGGCGATCATGTTCGTCCATACCGCCAGCGACCCGACCGTCGAATGCATGCTGGTTCCCGACATGGCCCTCGCCGTCGCCGAGAAGTTCGCCTTGGATGGAGAGAAAGTGCTGGTCCTGCTGACGGACATGACGAACTTCGCCGATGCGATGAAGGAGATGGCGATCACGATGGACCAGGTCCCCTCCAACCGGGGGTATCCCGGCGACCTCTACACCCAGCTCGCCTCCCGCTACGAGAAGGCGGTCGACTTCGAAGGGGCCGGCTCCGTCACGATCCTCGCCGTAACAACGATGCCGGGCGACGACGTGACCCACCCGATCCCCGACAACACCGGGTACATCACCGAGGGGCAGTATTACCTCAAGGGCGGAAGGATCGAGCCGTTCGGCTCGCTGTCGCGGCTGAAGCAGCAGGTCAACAGCGCGACCCGGGATGACCATCGCGCCCTGATGGACGGAATGATCCGGCTCTACGCCTCCTTCAAGGAAGCGCTCGAAAAGCAGTCGATGGGCTTCATGATGAGCGAATGGGATGAAAAATTGCTGAAATACGGTGGACTCTTCGAAGAAAAGATGATGGATCTTTCAGTGAACATCCCCCTTGAAGCGGCATTGGATTTAGGCTGGGAGATTCTCGGCGATTGTTTTGAACCCAATGAAACGGGGTTGCGCTCCGACCTGATCCGGGCACGCTGGCCGAAACCTCTCGGTGAATAAGGAGAATTCATGGCT
>JAAZJI010000250.1 GCA_012800465.1 Spirochaetales bacterium | reverse complement strand
TCGATCAGATCAGGAGGCACAGCGGGTGCGATCTTTCCCTCCATGCCGACGGGGATCTGATGATCGACGAGCACCATACGGTGGAGGACATCGGCATCGCCCTCGGGGATGCGTTTCGCGTAGCGCTGGGGGAGAAGCGGGGAATCGACCGCTACGGATTCGAGGTGCTGACGATGGACGAGGTGAAGGCGGAGGTCGCCCTGGATTTCTCCAACCGTCCGGCGTTTTCCTATGACGTCCCGATCGTCCGCGAGTATATCGGCACCTTCCCCACCGAGATGGTCGAGCACTTCTTCAAGTCGTTCAGTGACAGCGCCCGGTGCAACCTGCACATGAAGGTGAGCACGGGAAACGCCCACCACCAGGTGGAAGGGCTGTTCAAGGCGTTCGCCCGGGCGGTCCGCAAGGCGGTCCACCGCAATCCGTACAGCGATGAGCTACCGTCGACGAAGGGGGTGCTGTAATGGATCTCATTCCGGCGATCGATCTGATCGAAGGGAAGGTCGTCCGCCTTGCCCAGGGCGACTACGGTCAAAAGACGATCTACTCATCCAATCCGCTTGAAGTGGCCAAAGCCTTCGAGAATCATGGAATCAGGCGGCTTCACGTCGTCGATCTGGAGGGGGCGAAGGGCGGTGGGATCGTGAACCTCGAGAGTCTTGAGAGCCTCGCCCGCAATACCGGCCTCGTCATCGATTTCGGCGGAGGGATCAAACGGGAGGAAGACATCAGGCAGGCGTTCGACGCCGGGGCGCGCTATGTGACGGTCGGTTCGATCGCGGTGACGGATCCCGCTCTGGTCAAGGAGTGGATTCAGAGGTTCGGCCCGGACCGCCTGATCCTCGGCGCCGACGGCAAGGGCGGCATCATCCGGACCCACGGATGGCTGAAAGAAAGCGGACTTGATGTCCAATCGTTCATCGAGTCCTACCTTGCCGAAGGCCTCGATACGGTCATCTGCACCGACATCGCCAAGGACGGGATGCTTTCAGGTCCCTCGTACGAACTCTATGGTGATCTCCTCGGTGCGATGCCTTCGCTGAAGCTGATCGCAAGCGGCGGGGTCTCTTCGATCCAGGACCTTGAGCGGCTTCGGGATCTGGGAATGGACGGGGCGATCATCGGCCGGGCGCTCTATGAGGGGACGATCGTCCTTGATGAGCTTGCGAGGTTCAACGGATGAACAGGAAACGAATCATCGCCTGCCTCGATGTGAAGGACGGGCGGGTCGTCAAAGGGGTGAACTTCGTCGGGCTTTCGGACGCCGGGGATCCGGTCGAGTCCGCCCGGCGGTACAGCGAGCTCGGAATCGATGAGCTGGTCCTGCTGGACATCACCGCCACCGTCGAGAAGCGGAAGACCTTCATCGACCTGGTGGGAGATGTTTCGAAGGTCATCTCCGTCGCCCTGACCGTCGGCGGGGGGATCGCTTCCGTCGAGGATGCGAAGGCCCTCCTTCAGGCGGGAGCGGCAAAGGTCTCGATCAACTCGATGGCGGTCAAAGACCCCTCCCTGATTACTTCCATCGCCAACGCGGTGGGCTCGGAACGCCTCGTCGTGGCGATCGACGCGAAGGAGGGGCGGGTCGCCGTCCAAGGCGGGCGGGTCGTCACCGACCGGAAGGTGGTCGATTGGGCCAAGGAGGTGGAAAGGCTGGGAGCCGGGGAGATCCTTCTGACCTCGATGGATCATGACGGGGTGAAGGAGGGGTATGATATCGCCCTTACGAAAGCCGTCGCCGCCGCCGTCTCCATTCC
>JAAZJI010000249.1 GCA_012800465.1 Spirochaetales bacterium | reverse complement strand
CGGACGGGACATGGTGCTTGCGATGACCCACGAGGAGGCCGTCACCGACATCGCCCGTTTCGAGATCGACAGCTACAAGCGGATGCCCCGGCTCGTCTACCAGATCCAGACGAAGTGGCGGGACGATCCCAGGCCGCGCGCCGGCCTGATCCGGGTCCGGGAGTTCACGATGAAGGACTCCTACTCCTTCGATATCGACCAGGCGGGACTGGACAAACAGTACGCCGCCCATTACCTCGCCTATTTCAGGATCTTCGGGCGCACCGGACTGCCGACGATCGTCGTCGGTGCGGACAGCGGGATGATGGGGGGAAAGATCTCCCATGAATACATGTACCTCTCCCCCATCGGCGAGGATACGATCATCACCTGCGGCTCCTGCTCCTATACCGCCAACCGCCAGGTTGCGACCTTCAGGAAGGAGTATTTCCCCGAAGAGATGAAAGAGCTTGAGAAGGTCCATACGCCCGAATGCCCCACGATCGAGACGTTGGCTGAATATTTGAAGATCTCGACGAGACAGACCGCCAAGGCGGTGTTCATGATGGGAACGTTCATCGACGACACCAACGGCGAAGAGGAACAGAAACTGGTCGTTGGCGTCATTCGCGGAGACTTGGAGATCGAAGAGAACAAGCTGCAGAATGCGGCGAAAGCCAACGCCCTCCGACCCGCCCACAGTGAAGAGATTCTTGTAGCGGGAATCGTCCCCGGCTACGGCTCGGTCATCGGAATCAGGCAGGACAAGATCCTCGTCATCGCCGACGACTCCGTCGCCAAGAGCGGGAACCTCGTCGCCGGGGCGAATGAAGAGGGGTACCACTACCTGAATTCCAACTTCGCCCGCGACTGGACCGGCACCGTCGCCGACATCGCCAGCGCCCAAGCCGGCTTCACCTGCACCGAATGCGGCGGGGCGCTCACATCATCCAAAGGCGTCGAGGTGGGAAACATCTTCCAGCTGGGAACCCGTTACTCCGAATCGATGGAGTGCTACTACCAGGATGAGAACGGAATCCAAAAGCCGGTCATCATGGGCAGCTACGGGATCGGGGTCGGACGACTGCTCGCCTGCCTTGCCGAAGAGTACCACGACGAGCTCGGATTGAAGCTTCCGATCACGGTCGCTCCATGGCAGGTCCACCTCGTGAGCCTCGTCAAGGATCCGGAGATCGCCGAAGAGCTCTACCGGAGACTGACCGATGCCGGCATCACCGTCCTCTATGACGATCGGAAGGAATCGGCGGGAGTGAAGTTCGCCGATGCGGACCTGATCGGTCTTCCGATCCGGATCACCCTGGGCAACCGCTCCCTGAAAGAGGGGAAGGTCGAGGTGAAGATCCGAAACGATATGGAAGAACAGCTGAGCTTCGACCTCGCGTCCCTGGTTGACGAAGTCAAAGCGCTCATCAAACGGCTTGAGAACCAAATCACCGATTCAATGTATCTTGAGGAGTGGCAGTTGACGAACTAGGAGAGCGGCCCCCGTCTTGGGGGCTCTTCCCTCTCTCTATTCGGCACCAAGCTTTCTCAGCTGGTTGACGATGTACGTCCGTTTCGCCTCGCGGGCGTACTCCAGGACGGAGTGTCCCTGATAATCCCGGGCGTTGAAATCCGCCCCCGCCTTCAAGAGCGCGGTGACGATCCTGGTTTCAGGATTGGTGTTCACGGCGATGATGAGCGCAGTCTCTCCAAGGTAGTTCCGGGCATTCAGATCCGCCCCCGCTTCGAGCAACGCCTCGATCACCTTCACGTTCGTCGATCGGTTCGCCGCCAGATGCAGCGCGTTCGAGCGATACTTCGGCTCACTCTCATGGATATCCGCCCCCGCCTCGAGCAGAACCTTCAGAACGACGACGGAAGGGTTGTACTGGGCGGCCAGCATGATGGGGGTAAGGCCCCAGTCGTTCTGTGTGTGGATATCAGCCCCTTCTTTCAAAAGATCTCGAACTTCTTTTGCTTTGCTTGCCGATGTCGCGGCGGCAAGAAGTTTTCGGTTGAGTGCATCAATTCGTTTTGACATTGCATTCCTCCTGTATCCCCAAGTATTCCAACTTTTTCTTTCTTTGTATAGCACTCGAGGATTCGAGACAATGGGTTTGCTAAATGACCGGAAGGTGACGTATCATACAGTATGTTGACCAGCGCCATCATCAGACAACTCCCCAAAGTGGAGCTGCACGACCATCTCGACGGCGGAGTCCGAGTCGGAACGATCATCGAGCTTGCAAACGAATATGGGATCGCTCTTCCGTCAACCGATCCCAAGGCTTTGCACGAATGGTTCGCCCGAGGGGGCAAGCAAAAGAGCCTCACCCTCTACCTTCAGGCGTTTTCCGTCACCACGAGCGTGATGCAGACCAGGGAAGCGTTGAAGCGGATCGCATTTGAAGCGGTCGAGGACCTGGCCGAAGACCATGTCCGCTACGCCGAGATCCGGTTCGCCCCGAACCTTCATACCGCACGGGGGCTCACGATGGAGGAGAGCGTCCAAGCGGTTCTGGACGGCCTCGACCAGGGGACGAGGAAAACAGGGATCCCGATCGGCCTGATTCTCTGCGCGATGCGGAGCCAGAGCCCCGCCATCAGCCTCGAGGTCGCACGGCTGGCGGTCGCCTTCGCCGACCGGGGGGTCGTCGGCTTTGACCTGGCCGGAGACGAGGCGGGCAATCCCCCGAAGAAGCACCTCGATGCGTTCCAGTTCATCCGCTCAAAGAACTTCAACATCACCCTCCACGCCGGCGAAGCGTTCGGATTGGAATCGATCTGGCAGGCGGTCCAGATCTGCGGTTCCCACCGGATCGGCCACGGGGTGCGCCTCGTCGAGGATATGACGATCGAGGGATCGAAGATTCTCGAGAAGGGGTCGCTTGCGAACTACATCCTCGATCGCCGGATCCCGATGGAGATGTGCCTTTCCTCCAACGTCGGAACCGGAGCGGTCGCCTCCTTGAGCGGACACCCCTTCCCGACCCTCTTCCGCAACCGCTTCCGCGTCTTCCTCTGTGTCGATAACCGCCTGATGAGCGACACAACCCTCTCCAAGGAGATGGAGCTCGCCGTCGAGTACTACAACCTCACGATCAGGGATCTGGAGAAGATCACCATCAATGCGATGAAGAGTGCGTTCATCCACCATGAAGAGCGTCTGAAGATCATCTATGACGTAATCAAGCCGGGATATGCCTTGATCCGCAAACAATACGGTTTCCTCGACTAGAGGGTCCGCCGAAACACCTCGAGGGGATTGATCCTCATCCGGATGCGACAGTATAGGTATGCAAAGACCAGTCCGCTCAGATGCGTCAGGTGGGCGACGTTTCCGCCCCGGCCGAACACCTGGCTGTACAGCTCGATCAGCGCATAGATGATGATCAGGATCGGGGCGCGGACCGGAATGATTCCGAAGACGAAGATCACCGAATAGGGGAAGAACACCGCAAAGAGCAGGAGTACTCCGTAGATCGCCCCGCTCGCCCCCACAAGGACGACATTCATCCCGCCCAGGTAATAGCTGATGAAGGAGATGATTCCGCTGAACAGGCCGGTAAGCAGATAGAAGAGCAGAAACTCCTTGCTGCCGATCCGTTTTTCCACCATCGTCCCGAAAATCAATAAGCTGAGCATGTTGAAGACCAGGTGATTGAGCGACCCATGAACGAACATGTAGGAAAAGACCTGATAGAGATACCCGTGCCGGACGAAGGACGGAATCATCGCAAGGTAATAAAACCCTTTGGGCCAGACGAAATCGGTGACCAGAAAGACGAAGACGTTGAGCAGGATGATCTTGATCGCAAAGCGCCGATATATGGTGTCCTTGAAGCGACGGTTCAGTATGGTGGCCTGTTTCATATCGTTACTGTAGCGATAGGAATGTCCATCGTCAATTGAGCAATTTTTGCACAGCTGACCGGGATAATGCGTCCCTTGCACACCAGGAAGAGGAAAAACCCTCACATGACGACGGGAAACAGGGTTTTTCTTGGCATGGTTGTTGCATGGTAAGAAGCGTACAGAGCAACAGTTTTTTTCATACTCCTCCTTTAATTTTAGGGTGCCGAAGCCGTTTTCCATAGCATTGGCACCCTACTTTCATGCCATCATCCTCCCAAGAATGCCCTGTTGGTCTTTTTGCACATCATTTCCAATGACTTGTCATATGTTACTCCACACTGCTTATAAATTTAACTCTTTAATATACAATTAATTAGATTTCTTATCAAAGTGATTTGTTAATTGGTTTTATCTTTTTTAAAATCTCATATTGACACAAGTTTCGGATTACAGTATCATACGAATGAGCCTCAGGAAAAGGGCTCGACGACCACTTGCACAGGAGCATGGCTCCTTACGGAGAACCGAATGAAGAAGCTTATCACCCTTCTTATCATCCTCACCCTCGCCACCGGCGGCATCTTCGCCAGTCCCGACGCTTTCCTCGAATTCTCCACGCTCGTCGACCAGATCCAAGGGATGAAGATCACCGCATCACAGTTCACCGGAACCTCCTTGGAGGCTTTGGCTAATGCGGAAGAAGTCACTTCATATACCGTGACTTCCGGTGGAAGCTTTGAAGTCGGCTGGATCTCCGTGATCAGCAACAACCGGACAGGCTATGAAGTGACGATGAGCGCGACCGCGATGGCCAGTACGGAAACCCCGGTCAGCTACATCAACTACACGATCTCTTTGGGCACTGCTATGATTACCACCAACGGGGCAACGCCCGTATCTCTTCAACCGCCTTCCTATGTTTTCAAAGTAGCTTCCTTGGATTCCCTAACCCCAAATTCAAGAAAAATCACGTTGATCGTCAGCGACGACGCGCTCAACTCCGCCGTGGAAGGTCAATACACCGGAACGGTGACCTTCTCCTTCACCGCCACCTGAACACGATGTGTCCCGTCTATGCGGGCCGACAGCCTGTTTCCTGTGCATATTCCGACAGGTGTTACCCTTTTTCGCACCTGAACTCGAATGGTCTTGTACCTGAAGGTCAGAAAGAAGAGCGTTTGGTACAGAACTCCTGATATGGCACGGTTGTTGCAGGGTTGGTGGTGGACACAGTGTTTTAGAACCTCCTTAATGTGTGATTCCAGGTGCCGGCGAGATGTTACCACCCCAACTCATCGCCGGCACCATCTTTATGAGCCCGAGGGGTTCTGCTATAGTGGATGCATGGCGAAATCAAGGCGCGACACTGCCGACTCCTACACCCTGCGGGCCCGCAAAGAGGGGTATCCCGCCCGGAGCGTGTACAAGCTGGAGGAGATCCAGAAGCAGTTTGCGATCATAAAGAAGGGCGATACGGTCCTGGACGTCGGGGCCGCCCCGGGGTCGTGGACCCTCTATGCCAGCAACGTCCTGCTCAAGGGGACGGGAACGATCGTCGCGGTGGATCTGAATCCCCTGAACATCGATCCGATCCCCCACACCGTCATCTCCTATGTCGGCGATGCGTTCGGAAAGGAGATCAGGCCGAAACTCGTCGAACACGGCCCGTATGACGCGATCATCAGCGATGCCGCTCCGCTGACGACGGGAAACCGCGGGGTCGACACCGCCCGCAGCGAACACCTCGCCGAGCAGGTGGTCCTCCTCGCAGCGGAACACCTCAAGACCGGGGGGAATCTGGTGATCAAGCTCTTTCAGGGAGGCGGGGAGCGAGAGCTGATGAAGAGTCTCAGAGCCCTCTTCACCCGGGCTAAGATCGTGAAACCCAAAGCGTGCCGCGACGACTCCTTCGAGATCTATCTGGTCGGAGTCGGCAGGAAAAGAGGGGGACAGGAATGAGGATCACGGTGATCGACGGCCAAGGCGGCAGCCTCGGCAAGGCGCTGGTTGCAGCGATCAAGAAACGGTTCCCCGAAGAAGAAGTCTTTGCGATCGGGACCAACGCCCTCGCCACCGGCGCGCTCCTCAGCGGCGGGGCCGATGCCGCGGCGACCGGAGAGAACCCGGTATTGGTGGCGTGTCGGACAAGCGAGGTGATCATCGGACCGATCGGGCTTCTCGCCGCCGATTCGCT
>JAAZJI010000022.1 GCA_012800465.1 Spirochaetales bacterium | reverse complement strand
GGTTTCAGTTTCTTTTCCGAGATTCATTATCTTACCACCTCTTTCCAAAGTGACATTATTGTACCACAAAGTGACGCTTCTGTCACTTAGAGTCATTTAAGCGAATACCATCTGGAATAGGTGCCATAATCAGTATCACGTTATGGCACCTATTAAAAACATCACGATTGAGCAGTGTTTTTTGAATTTCGTAAGCTCATACTACGCAAAACGTTTATGTTTCAAACGTTTTACGCATAGCCATGCGTTTCCGAAATTCAAAAACCCATGCATTTCTCTAAAAGAAGCCTACTGAATTTCAACCTTGGTTGGGAGAGGGATTTGTGAGCGCTCACACTCTTTGTGGGTGCAGATTTCTGCAGAATGAGATCAACGAATCGGAACGAAGATTCCCCTGCTTGAATCCTTTTGGCAGTTACCCCAGGAGAAGATCCGTCCACCCATCGTGATATGGACTTCCGGCTCGATCGAGGAACTGGATATCGGGCAGATCTTCCGCTACGATGTTACCATCATGATCACTCTGGCCAATACGTTGAGTACCGTAGTCGTCGATCCGGAGATGGGTCTTACCGTCGAATCTTTCACCTGGAACGGTGAAGAGCTCATCCATCATGATCCCGCTCGAAAAGAAGCCGGTAGAACATATGGAATCCCCATCCTCTTCCCGACGCCCAATCGGGTGGCGAATGATAGATATGCATTCAACGGCAACGTGGTTCCGGCGGTGATGCATGGATTTCTGAGACATCGGGCATTTCACATCGAATCAGGAAGTGATACGCACGTCGCAGGAAGGATCATCTTTGATGGAAGCGAGCCGCTCTTTCCGTACGATGCAGAAGTGCTGGTTACGCTATCCCTGATCGGATCGACTCTGCGTTGGGAGTTCCATGTGATGAATACCGGTGACGAGCCCTTCGCGTACGGGTTGGCCATTCATCCCTTCTTCGTGAAGAAGAACGGGATGACGCTGGAGATAAACGCCCATCGACGCCTTGTCACCGACGAACACATGCTGCCCACCGAAGAGGTCGTTGAAGAAAGGCTCTCTTCCGATGTGGACAGCTTGAGCATCGATGGCATCTTCAAGACCAATGGACCTTCGGCGAGCACCCTCCGGGGGGATGGCGTGGCATTGAAGATCCAAGGCGGTCCGGCGTTTGGCTACACGGTGGTGTATACCGATGCGGAACTGCCATTCATCACCGTGGAGCCTCAAAGCTGCGCCATCAACGCCCACAATCTTGTAAACAGGGAGCTTGCGGCATTGCAGATCCTGGAGAGCGGCAAGGAGCGTCAACACTGGATTGAAATCAGGGTTGAGCCTGTTATGGAGCATGCCCATGCCGGTCGGAGAACGACCGAGTCGGGGAAATCGTCGCAGGAATGACGGACGCCCCTTCGACTTGGATGTTCCATGGGGCGATCGATGCCGATCCGCCGCTCGTCGGGAGAAGGGGTCTACGAGAGCCGCAGCCTCATCTGATAGATGCCGCTTGGGACCCGATACCGATCAAGCGTGTCCGGGCCGCAGGTCGCCGTTCCCACTCCCCGTACCGCCGCATGAAGGCTCAGGTGGTCGACGGTGTCGGGTATGAGTCTGTCGGCATATCGCTTTTCCCAGAGCTCCTTTGGGTCATAGGGGTGGATGGAGAAGGAGAAGGGAAGGATTCCTTCGATCTTCGCCCCCTCGAGACCAAGGCGGGTCGTGTCCGTCCGCACCCCGCAATCCTGAGGGACGATATAGGGGACGAAGAGCTCTTCGACGGTCTTTTCGTAGGAGGCGATGAGCGAACCGCTCTTCCTGTCGGGGTAGTTCTCCTCCGGCCCCCGGCCGAACCATGAAACCGGCTCCTCCTGCTTCGTGACCGAACAGCGATATCCAACGCTCGGATAGTCCTCAAGCGCATCGCTCAGATCGAAGACCGCATGGAGGAACACCTCTTCGAGGGTGAACGTGAAGGTCTGACCAACGGATCCGAGATTCAGACCGGTCCGGGTCCCGATCCGATGGATCGTCTTCACCTGGTTGTGCCTGATCTTCAGTTCCTCCAAGATCAATACCGGATCGTCCAAAGAGTGTTCCAGCCAGGGCTTCATCGCCTTCTTCTCATGGTAGAAGGAGAACTCCTCGACCCCTTCAAGATGGATGAATGTCTTCAAGCCGTCATTCTGCGTCGGGACCCGATGAAGGTTCGGTTTCAACGGCGAGGCCAAAAGCGGCGGCCGGTCTTCGAAGTGAAGGGAAGCGAGGAATCCTTCACGATCGATCGAGGCTTTGTAGAGGATCGTCTCCACGAACAACGAGTCGTCGGTCCGTCTGGTCGGATAGGCGGGGGTGTGGGTGTACACCGACTTTGAGATCGTGGAGAGGGCGAACTGCTCCAGGGCGATGACGTGGCCCTTCTCGGCCCAGGGGGTGGACTCCTTCAGCGTGAAGGCGAAGCTGATGAAGGTCGTGTTCGATCTCATCATCGCCCGTACCCGGCTTTCCTGCAGTTCACCGAGGCGAATCTCCACCCGTTCACCCGGCTGAAGGAGGGGAAGATCCACTTCGAACGTGTACTCCTCGATCGAACACTCGTTGCAGATCGAGCATGCCAAGGCGATGTTCTTCGTAGTGGTGAAGTCATGCTCGTTGATGATCGTGAACCGGCCGCCTGACGGATTGTCGCTTCGAACCCGGATCGGCTGCTGAACCTTCAGACACTCGCTCATTACCGGCTTGAGGCTCCGGTCGGGGAAGACGATTCCGTTGAGACAGAAATCATAATCCGTCGGCCGGTCGCCGAAGTCCCCGCCGTAGCGCCAGCGCTTCGGAGCGTGTCCTTCGACATTCCGAAAGCCCACGGGTCTGCCCTCATCGTCGACCAGAACCCCCTGGTCGACCCAATCCCAGATGAATCCTCCCTGGATCGAACGGGACGAGCGGATGAGATCCCAGTAGTCGCTCAAGGAGCCGTTGGAGTTTCCCATCGCATGGCTGTACTCCGCCATGATCAGGGGGCGGGGATCCCGATCCATATCCGTGGTTCGATCCCACTCTTCGATCAAGGCGAGCGGGGGATACATCGGGCAGACGAGATCGGTGGCAGGCGCTCCCCGCTTCAGGCTCTCGAGGGTGTGGGCGCCTTGTCCCCATTCGGGCCGGACCGCCCCCTCGTAGTGGATGACCCGGAGGGGATCGTAGCGTCGGATCCAGGCCGCGCAGGCGTCGTGGTTCTGTCCGTATCCCGCCTCGTTGCCGAGCGACCACCCGATGATGCATGGATGGTGGTAGTCACGCAGGACCATCCGTTGAACCCGGTCCAGGAACGCCGCGGCGTATGATTCATCCCGGCAAAGCGTGTCGTAGTTCGCATGGCTTTCGATGTTCGCCTCGTCGATGACGTACAGGCCGTACCGGTCGCACAGCTCGTACCACCTCCGATCGTTCGGGTAGTGGGAGGTGCGAACCGCGTTGAAGTTGTGCTGTTTCATCAGCCTGATGTCGCGGACCATCGATCCGATCCCGATCGTCTTGGCGGTCCGTTCATCATGTTCATGGCGGTTCACCCCCTTGATGAGGACCCGCTTCCTGTTGATCAGCAGGCTTCCTCGGCGGATTTCGACCGTCCGGAAGCCGATGGGAATGACCCGATGCTCATCGAGAGTCGAGATTCCCAGGTAATAGAGATTCGGCGCCTCGCTGCTCCAGAGCTTCGGCGAAGAAAGCTTCAGGGATCCGACGACCGCTCCCTCCTCGGCGTTCAGGACCGCCTGCCCGATGAGGTTCCCTTCATCGCTGTAGAGCCGTACGTCCAAGGCATCGATTACCTGGTTTCCGGAAGTCCGGATCTCGATGACCCCTTCAGTCAGCGTCTCATCGAGCGTCGGAGTCGCCTTGATGTCACTGAGGGTTTCTTGAGGCAGGGATGTAAGAGTTACATCACGATGGATTCCCCCGAACCACCACTGGTCCTGGTCTTCGATGTAGGAGCCGTCGCTGTAGCGGACGACGATCAATACCAATGTGTTGATTCCCTCTCTGATATATCCGGTGAGATCGAAGCGGGCTTCGAGCCGGGTGTCCTTGCTCATGCCGATGAAGGCTCCGTTGAGGTAGAGCTCGACGTAGCTTTCGGCGCCGCCGATCTCCAGGATCGTTCTGCGGCCGTTCCAATGATCGTCAAGGGTGAACGTGGTGCGATAGACTCCGGTGGGATTCGCCTCGGGAGGATGGGGCGGGTCGTTCTCGAAGGGCATGACGACATTGGTGTAGTGGGGCTTGTCGAACCCCTGGACGCTCCAGGAGCCGGGGACGATGATCGGGTTCCACGGAAGGGAGCTCTGTTCATCCAGAACGTCCGCATCGACATCGAGGGGGTTGTCGTAGAGAAGGAAATCCCAGGTTCCACCCAAGTTCCGATGATAGGGATGCGAGGAGAGATCCCGCTTCTCGGGCCCTCCGAGGGCATCGGAAAGAGCCTCCTTTAGGGTCGGAAAGGACAGCGGCAGCGAGGTCATCGGAAGTCGGTTCAGACTCGTCGCCTCAGGATGTCGCCAGACGGCGTGGGAAAGAAAGAGCGGACTCATGCTGCACTCCTTGAAGATGAGGATATACTTCATTCTTGCACACCTCGTCCGGGCTCTCCAGTGAAATGAAGAGGGAGGGTCAAGCTCCCCATGTCGCTACTTTGTCTCCTCCCGGGCGGGTTTCACGGGTGCTGCCGACGATAATCATGACATCTCCTTGTGCATATAAAAAAGGGTCAACGCCCGGTCGACCCTCAAAGAAGCGATATTGATGAAACGGATCAATCTTCCTGAAGCTTGTAGGTGGGAACGGCGAAGCGGATCCCTTCCTCTTCAAAGAGCTTCACCATCTTGTAGTTCATTTCATTCTGGACATTCAGCAAGTCGATGTAGCCGGGAGAAGGCACATAGAACGCACTTTCAAATTCATAGGTCGCTTTTCCGATCGTCTTGAAGTGGGACCGATCCAGGGTGATGCCTTCAAAGGTCTTGATCGAGGAGACGACCTGTGCGATCAGGGAAGGAATCTTCTCCAGCTTTTCATACGGAGTGTCGAAGGGGATGTTGTAGGTGGCCACGAGAAGCCGCTTTTCCATCCGCTTGTAGTTATGAATCCGGCTGGCGGTGAGATCCTTGTTCGCGACAATCAGGAGCTCGCCGTTCTTGACCCGGATCTGGGTGGATTTCACCCCGATCTTTTCAACCGTTCCGCTTTTATCATCAAAGACGATGTAGTCCCCGATTCCGAAGGGGTGGTCGAAGAGGATGACGAAGTAGCTGAAGAGGTCGCCCAGCGTCCCCTGCGCCGCGACGGCGACGGCGATGCCTCCGATTCCAAGCCCGGCGACAGCCGTGGTGATGTCCACCCCCAGGGTCGAAAGGAGAATGAGGATGCCGGCGGCCCAGACGAGCAGCTGGATGAAGGACAGAAGGACCTTGAGGTTGTTCGCCTGGGTGGTCCGCCTCGGATCCTTCTCCACCAGCGTGATGAAGGTCGTCTCCACGATGCGGTTGGTCGCCCGGATCGCGATGTAGGTTCCAACCATCAAAAAGCCGATGTTGATGATCTTCCGCACCGTCGTGCTGAACTGGGTGAGGGTGAGGGCGAAGGAGAGGGTGACGAGGAACAGCACCGGGAGCAGAATCCTGTGGATGAGTTCCAAGACGGTGAGGTGCCGAGGCTTTTCCGCCCGGGCCCTGAGCGCCTTGATGTGTCGTTTGAGGATCGTCCGAAGAACCAGAAGAACGATCGTGGCGAGAAGCAGGACGCCGAGCGCCGGCAGATACAGCTGCACCGAGGCGGGAATGTTGGATAGTAGATTGTTCATGTCCCGTAGTGTAGCGAAATGGATGAGTTAGTTCCAGCGGTCGGAGCGCGGGACCAGTGGTCAAATGAGAATTGTACGCGTATCATGGAAGTGGAGGAGGAGCGATGGAGAAGAACAAGCGAAGGATCGTGGGCACTTCATGTATGGGTCCTCCGATGAGGACGATCCGTACCACCCGCTCATGGAGGACGGGTATCCCGATCTCTCCATGAAGGTGCGGTTGCCGGAACGGGAGGAAGAATGATGCTCAGACCTGGCGGGCCCGCTCCGCGATCCGTTTCTTCTGCGTCTTCTCGATCGCGGTGACGATGTGCTCGTATCCGGTGCAGCGGCAGAGATTGCCGGCGATCTGCCGTTTGATCTCGTCGCGAGTGGCCGGCACATCGCTTTCGAGGATCGGAATCGACGCCATGATGAACCCCGGGGTGCAGATTCCGCACTGGACCGCCCCTTCGTCGATGAACGCCTGCTGGATGTCGCTGATCGCTCCTTGCGTGGTCGAGAGCCCTTCCAAGGTGAGGATCGTCTTTCCCTCCGCCCAGATCGCAAGGTAGATGCAGGAGTTGAAGGGCTTTCCGTCGATGAGGACGGTGCACGCCCCACATTCTCCGACATCGCAGCCATGCTTGATCGAATCGAGCCCCGCTTCGCCACGGAGCATGTCGCTTAACGATGAGCGGACATCGATCATGAAGGTCCGCTTCCTTCCGTTTACGGTGCAGGTGACACTTCGGTTATCCATTGATCGTTCCTCCCGCCTTTCCGATCGCTTCGACGGTGGCCCGCTTGGCCAGCTCCTCGATGAGCTGCAGGCGGAACTCCCGGCCGGCCCGCCACGAGGAGCGGGGGCTCACGTCGCCGAGCACCGCTTCGCCGATCCGATCGATCAGGTCTTGAGTGATGGTCTTGTCCTTGGCGAGCTCCTCCGCCTTGGGCGAGCGGATCGGGACCGGAGCCGCGACTCCGAAGGCGATGCGCAGCTGCTTGATCGACCGCTTGTCCCCGGAAAGCTTCACGTTCGCCGAGCACCCGAGGGTGGCGATGTCCATCGCCTTGCGCATCGAGTACTTGATGTAGTGGCCGAAGGAGCCTTCCCAGCTGGCCTTGGGAATCCGGATTCCCGCCAGGAGCTCGGTCGGGCCGAGGTCGACCTTTCCGAAGCCGAGGTTGAAGTCCGCATACGGCAGGACTCTCGTCCCTTCCGTCGAGACGATCTCCAAGGTCGCATCGTACGCCTTCAGCGTGATCGCCGAGTCGGCGGAGGGGACGCCGTTGCAGATGTTCCCCCCGATCGTCCCGATGTTCCGCACCTGAGGTCCGCCGATCGTGTTGACCGCCTCGCCGAGGACCGGAAGATGCTTCTTGATGACCGGATGCATCGCCACGTCGGTGAAGCTGGTCAGCGGGCGGATGAGGATCGAACCGTTCTCCTCCAAGCAGATCCCCCTCAGTTCATCCAGCATGTAGATGTTGATCAGATCGACTCCGGCGAGGCGGCCTTCGCGGATCTTTATCAGGATATCGCTGCCGCCTGCCAGAAAGAGCGCTTCGGGGTGGTCTGCCTTGAGCGTGAGGGCTTCGGCGACGGATGTCGCCTCGTAGAGAGTCTTGAAGTTATACATGCTCGCTCCTTTGCTTGATCAGCCCCGCTTCGACGAACGAGTCGAAGAGCCGTTCGGGGTGCAGGGGGTTCGCGTTGATCGGAACCCCGGTCGCATTGAGCACGGCGTTCCGGATGGCCGGGGCGACGGGAATCGTCGGCGGCTCGCCCAGGCTCTTGTTCCCGTAGGGACCGGTCGGATCGTCCGTCTCCACGAACGCCGCGTGGAGGGTCGGGGTATCCAGCGGGGTCATCAGCTTGTAGTCGAGAAGATTGCCGTTGAGCATCCTGCCCGTTTTGGGGTCGAACTTGTGGTGCTCATACAGGGCGTACCCAAGGCCCATGCTCATCCCGCCATGGACCTGACCGCGGGCGGTGGTCCGGTTGATGATCCGGCCGCTGTCATGGACGTTGATGATGTCGAGGACCTTGATCTGACAGAGAGGGATGTCCACCTCGACCTCGGTGAAGCAGGCTCCGAAGGCGTAGGTGTTGTCGCTGCAGTGGTGGGTCTCCTCGACGGCGATATGGCTGGAGTTCGTCAGGCTGTAGCATGACTCCATCGCCACGTCCCTGACGGTGGTCAGGACGATGTCGGTGTTCTTCCGCACGATCCTGTTGGCGACGATGTCCAGATCCATCGGATCCTTGTTCGTCATCAGGGCGGCGTATTCGAGGATC
>JAAZJI010000248.1 GCA_012800465.1 Spirochaetales bacterium | reverse complement strand
TGAACGCGATCCAGACGGACGCCTCGATCAACCCGGGCAACAGCGGAGGCCCGCTTCTGAACTCCCGGGGGGAGGTGGTCGGGATCAACAGCTCGATCTTTTCGACCTCGGGAAGCAGTCAGGGAATCAACTTCGCCATCCCGATCGACACCGCCGTCGAGGTGGTCGGGGAGTTGATTCGGACCGGCAAGGTCAGCAGGGGGTGGATCGACGCCTCGATGCTGCAGCTCACTCCCCCCCTGGTGGAGTATGCGAAGCTCCCGATCGCCAAGGGAGTCCTGATCAGCCGGCTCGCCCCGGGCGGGAACGCCGAGAAGGCGGGGCTGAAAGGGGGAACTCGGCAGGTTCAATACGGATCGAGCATCTTCTACCTCGGAGGGGACGTCATCGTCGCGATCGACGACGTGAAGGTCGAAGACCTCAACGATCTCTACCTCGCCCTCCTTCCGAAGAAAAGCGGCGAGAAGGTCTCCGTCACGGTGAACCGGAACGGAGAGGAGAAGCGGATCGACGTGGTCCTGATCGAACGGACGATGAGCCATATCAGGGCGTTGGTGCGATGAGATGGATGAACGGCAGGTCGTAGACGGTTCCTGGGGCGGTGAGACGATCACGAGCGTCCACGGGGATGTCTCCTATCAGGAGCGGAGATTCCGCGTCGTCAGCGAGTTCGAGCCCGCCGGGGATCAGGGGCAGGCGATCGACAAACTGAGTGAAGGAGTACTGGAAGGGCAGAGGTATCAGACCCTCAAGGGGGTGACAGGCAGCGGCAAGACCTACACGATGGCGAAGATCATCGAGCGTGTCCAACGCCCGACGCTGGTCCTCTCCCACAACAAGACCCTCGCCGCCCAGCTGTATCGGGAGTTCAAGTCCTTCTTCCCCGACAACGCGGTGGAGTACTTCGTCTCGACCTACGATTACTACCAGCCGGAAGCGTACGTTCCGGGCAAAGACCTGTATATCGAAAAGGACGCCGACATCAACGCCGAGATCGAACGCCTCAGGCTTTCCGCCTCGTTTTCCCTGATGGAACGGCGGGACGTCATCGTCGTCGCCACCGTCAGCTGCATCTTCGGCCTGGTGAACCCCGTCTCCATCCGGGACATGGTCTACACGTTCAACCGGGGGGCGCGGTTCGACCACAAGGAGGTTCTGAATCAGCTCGTCCGGATGCAGTATGAACGCAACGACGCGATCCTCAAAAGGGGATCGTTCCGGGTCCGCGGCGACGTGATCGAGATCTGTCCCTCCTATCTGGAGAACGCGGTCCGCATCTCGGTCGATTGGGATGAGATCGCGGAGATCCGGTGGTTCGATCCGATCAGCGGTGAAAAGCAGGGAAGCGTGGAGACCTACTCCCTCTATCCGGCAAAGCAGTTCGTGTTGCCGCCCGAGCAGGTGAAGGCGGCGATCGAGCGGATCCGGCTGGAGATGGAGGAGCAGGTCGAGTACTTCGAATCGATGGGCAAGCCCCTGGAGGCGGAGCGAATCCGCACCCGGGTCGAGTATGACCTGGAGATGCTCGGGGAAATCGGATACTGCTCGGGAATCGA
>JAAZJI010000247.1 GCA_012800465.1 Spirochaetales bacterium | reverse complement strand
TGAAGACGCTCATTGCCAACGCCCTCATCATCCCGATGGATCGCGAGGGGCGTTTTTTCGTTGGAGATATCGGTCTTGACGGTCCCACCATCGCCTTCGTCGGAAAAAAGGATTCTTCGTTCACCGCCGACCGGATCATCGATGCCCGGGGATACATCGCCCTTCCCTCCCTGTACAACAGCCACACCCACCTCTCGATGGGGCTGATGCGCAACTACAAGGACAATGAGCCGACGCTACAGGCGTGGCTGAACGAGATCTTTCCGATCGAAAACAAGCTCGTCCCCGAAGACATCCTCGTTTCCAGCCGGATCGGCCTCATCGAAGCGCTTCAAAGCGGGACCGGATTCTTCCATGATATGTACTTCAGTGCCGAAGCGACCGCCCGGGCGGTCAAGGAAAGCGGGATGCGGGCGAAGCTCGGTCTTACGCTGTTCGGCGATCTGACGGACACGAAAGAGCGCCTCAAGCGATGGGACGCCAAGGTCCTGCCCGCGATCGATGATCCGATCACCTACGCGATCGCCCCGCATGCGATCTACACATGTTCAAAAAAGACGCTGGTCTTCGCCCATGACCTGGCAAAGGAGCGGGGGGTCCCGCTTCACATCCATCTCGGCGAAACGAAGAAGGAAAACGACGATTGCCTCTTCGAGCACAAGAAGACTCCTCTTCAATACCTCATCGACCTGGGCTTCTTCGATGATGTCCCGGTATTTCTCGCCCACTGCGTCCACCTGTCCGAGGAGGATCGGAACCTCCTCAAGGACCTCCCCGCCACGGTCGTCCACAACCCTTCCAGCAACCTCAAGCTTGCAAGCGGGATCGCTCCGGTCGCCGCCTATCTGGAACAAGGCATTCCGGTTCTTCTGGGGACGGACGGGGCCTCGAGCAACAACAACCTCAACCTCGTCGAGGAGATGCACCTTGCGGCTCTGTTGGGCCGGCTCTCTTCAATGGACGGACCATCACTGAAGCCCTACCAGGTTCTCGAGATGGCAACTTCCAGTGCCGCCAAGGCATTCGGGATCAAGGGAGGTGTGCTCCAGGCGGGCTTCGAAGGCGACCTGATTCTCATCAATACCAGGAAAGCCCACCTTAGTCCCCTGAACGACCCCTTCAGCGCCCTGGTCTACGGCGCCCAGGGAAGCGACGTCGAATACCTCTTCAGCCGGGGCGAGCTGCTGTTGGAAAAAGGACGACCCACCCGGCTCAATCTTTCCTCTTCGATCGAGGCGATCGACAGGACGTGGACGGATATCATACAAAGGTAAGGAGTACCATTCATGGATGAACGATTTGAAGCCCTGCGCTTTGACGGTGAAACGCTGATTCTCCTGGACCAACGGGTTCTTCCGACCGAGGAGACCTACCACCGCTGCCACACGAGTGCCGAGGTGGAGTTCGCCATCCGGGACATGGTCGTCCGTGGAGCCCCTGCGA
The DNA here is from genome assembly GCA_012800465.1 of Spirochaetales bacterium. Classification (GTDB taxonomy): domain Bacteria; phylum Spirochaetota; class Spirochaetia; order Sphaerochaetales; family Sphaerochaetaceae; genus Sphaerochaeta. The sequence continues at coordinate 532 of JAAZJI010000247.1, read as the reverse complement.
TCGGAGCGGCGGCGGCCTACGGCGTCTATTTCGCCGCCAAGGAAGCGAAAAGCGAACGGGAGTTCGACGACCTGTGCGCGTTCCTGGGCAACGCCCGCCCCACCGCGGTGAATCTCGAATGGGCGATCAGGCGGATGCAGGGTGTCTATCAGGTGAATAAGACAAGGAACGATCGGCTTGAACTCCTCTTGGAGGAAGCCCATGAGATCCGAAGGGAGGACATCGCCACCAACAAGGCGATGGCGAAGATCGGCAACACGGTCGTTCCCCATGGGGCGACGATCCTCACCCACTGCAATACCGGTGCGCTCGCCACCGCCGGATGGGGAACCGCCCTCGGGGTGATCAAGGAGGCGTTCTACGCCGGCAAGGAGATCTTCGTCTATGCGGACGAGACCCGTCCCCGCTTCCAGGGAGCCCGCTTGACCGCATGGGAGCTGATGGAAGCGAAGATTCCTTCCAAGCTCATCGCCGACTCCGCGGCGGCGACCCTGATCCGCGACGGGAAGATCGATCTGGTCATCCTCGGCGG
>JAAZJI010000246.1 GCA_012800465.1 Spirochaetales bacterium | reverse complement strand
ATATCGATATCGAAGTATTTCCCTCTCCGAACGAGGTGATCGCTCGATTGGCAAACGGCGAGCTGGATATGGCGGCTCTTCCGACGAACGTCGCGGCGAACCTCTACAACAAAGGGGTCGGGATCCGCCTCGCCGCGGTCATCGGAAACGGGATGCTTTCTCTGATCTCCTCGAAGGGAAGCACGGATGTCGAAGATCTGTATGGAGCGACGCTCCACCTGCCCGGAGCGGGATCCACCCCCGCCCAGATGGCGCGTCTGCTCGTCAGATGGGCCGGTCTGACCGAAGGGAAGGATATCTTTTTCGACTACTCGGTCGCCGCGCCCGCTCAGCTGGCTCAGCTTTTGATCGCCGGCAAGGTCGACTACGCCCTCCTGCCCCAGCCGTTCGTCTCGCTGGTGCTCAATAAGAGCGCCCAAGCCACTCTGCTTCTGGATGTCCAGGAGCTGTACGCCGAACTGACCGGAAGTCCGACCTACCCGATGAGCGTCCTCGTGGTCAGCGAGACGTTCGCCTCGACCTATCCCGTGAACCTCAGGAAGGTGCTGAACGCCTACAAGCGGTCGGTGGACTGGGTGAACGGCGATCCCGCCTTGGCGGCCCGGAGGATCGAGGAGCTCGGAATCATGCCCAAGGCCCTCGCCCAAAGCGCGATTCCCCACTGCAACCTGGTGTATGTCCCGGCAAGCGAAGCGAAGGATGAAGTCACCTTCTACTTCGAGCAGCTGCATGCACTCGATCCCGCTTCGATCGGCGGCAGGGTACCGGGAAGCGAACTGTATCTGTAGGTGATCCGATGAACAGGACCAAGCGAAATCTGATTCTTCTTCTCTCTTCGCTTGGTCTTCTTCTGCTGTGGCAGGGGATCGCGAAGAGCGTGGAGATTCCCGTGATCATGCCATCGCTCGGGCCGATCTTCCGGGCATTGGGCGATCTGGCCTCGGGCCCTTCCTTTTCCGCAAACCTCCTTGCCACGATCCTCCGGGCGCTTCGCTCCTTCGTCATCATCGTTGTCTCCGGCACGGTCTTCGGCCTGATCGGGGGGCGCAATCAAACGGTTTCCCTGATCCTGAGGCCCTTCGTCACCACCCTCAAGGCGACGCCGGTGATGAGCGTGATCCTACTTGCGTTCATCTGGTTCTCCAGTGGAAGCGTGCCGCTCTTTTCCGCCTTTCTGATGGGGTTTCCCGTGATGTACCTCCAGATCGAACACGGTGTGAAGCAGCTGGATCCCAACCTCGGGGAGATGTGCGACCTGTATGATGTCCCGCCGAAGACGAAGCTCTTCTACTACACCCTTCCATCCCTCGCCCCGTGGTTCGTCGCCGGAAGCCGGGCGACCTTGTCGATGATCTGGAAGGTGGTCATCGCTGCCGAAGTGCTCACCGTTCCCCGCCATGGAGTCGGATCGCGGATGCAACTTGCGCAGGTCCAGCTCCAGACCGACGTGGTGCTCTCCTGGACGCTGGTGGCGATCGCGCTCACTGCTCTGGGAGATCTGTTCTTTGAAGGCGTCGTGTCCATAGTGGCCAAGACTCGTTCAACCGTGCAGCGAAGGAGGACCGATGCGCTTCTCAAACGTTTCTAAGTCCTATGGCGATCATGTCGTCTTCGACCGCTTCTCCTTTGCACTCGAGCCGAAGACGATCATGAGCGTCGTCGGCCCCTCGGGCGGAGGAAAGACGACGCTTCTGCGCCTGGCCGCCGGCCTTGTCGAACCGGACGGCGGGACGGTGGAAAGAGATGAGGGGAAGGTGAGCTTCCTCTTTCAGGAGCCGCGGCTGCTTCCCCATGTGAACGTCTGGGCGAACGTCGAGGTGACGCTCCGGGCGTTCCATGAACAGGAAGAGCGGACCCGGATCGCTCTTCACTACCTTGAACTTGCCGAGATGAAGGAAAGCCTTCATCTCTATCCCCATGAGCTCAGCGGGGGGATGCGCCAGCGGGTCGCGATCGCCCGGGCGTTCGCCCACCCGGCGGAGCTGATGCTGCTTGATGAACCCTTCCAAAGTCTGGACATTCGCCTCAGGATGCACCTCATCAAAGCGTTTCTCACCCTCTGGGAGGAGGAGAAGCGGACCACGATCTTCGTCACCCATGACACGAAGGAGGCGATCCTCATCGGTGACCGGGTTCTTTGCCTGGGCGATCCGCATGAACCGCGGATGGATGAACAGATAAACATCCCCCGCGTCGCGAGGGATGTCCGGAATCCTGTCTTGATGTCGCTTGAAGCCAGGCTTTTCGGCTTGCTGATGCGATCCTAAAGGACGAGCTTCCACAGTCCGTGGAGGTTGCAGTACTCGTATACCGCGACCGCCTCGTCGTTCGCATCGATCGTGAACGTCGCGTGGGGCTTGGAACCGACCTGAAGATCGGCCCGAAGACCGCCCATCTTCGTCTCGACGTAGATGAAGGGGATGTGGTGTTCGGCGACCATCGGGTGCTCGACGCTGCCGACATCGACCGTCAAGCGGTTTCCCTCGACCTTCACGACGGGGACGTGCTTTTCCTGGGCGGCATCCTGGGTGTTCGCCTTCAGCGCGACCATCTCTTCACCACAGCATACGAGCGGCGGGCCCATATCATAGTCCTTGCGGGCCACGTTGCCACAACGTTTGCAACGATAAAACACTACTTCTTTTTTCATTTAGTATCTCCTTCCCTCTTATCATACCCAATAGGTATATCCTTATACAACTT
>JAAZJI010000245.1 GCA_012800465.1 Spirochaetales bacterium | reverse complement strand
CGGGATGTGAACGGGGAACCGATCAACCCCACCGCCCGGGAGTATCCCCGGGACTTCATCCAGACCGGGATCTCGGTCATCGACGGTCTGACCACCCTGATTCAGGGCCAGAAGCTCCCGATCTTCTCCGGCAGCGGATTGTCGCACAACCGGCTTGCCGCCCAGATCGCCCGTCAGGCGAAGGTGCGGGGCGGCGAAGGCGATTTCGCCACGATCTTCGTCGCGATGGGGGTCAAGTACGACGTCGCCAAGTATTTCATCGATTCCTTTGAAGAGAGCGGAGTCCTCGACAACGTGGCGCTCTTCCTCTCCCTTGCCGACGATCCTTCGATCGAACGGATCATCACCCCGAAGACCGCCCTGACCCTCGCCGAGCATCTGGCGTTCGACAAGGGCAAGCATGTGCTTGTGATCATGACCGACATGACCAACTACTGCGAGTCGCTTCGGGAGATTGGAACCTTGAGAGGAGAGATCCCCTCCCGGAAGGGATATCCGGGGTATCTCTACTCGAACCTGGCGGAGATCTATGAGCGCTCGGGGAAGATCATCGGCCGCAGCGGTTCGATCACCCAGCTGCCGATCCTCTCGATGCCGAACGACGACATCAGCCACCCGGTGCCGGATCTTACCGGATACATCACCGAAGGCCAGATCGTCTTCGAACGGGGAATGCACGCCCGGGGCCTCTATCCCCCGATCAACCCCCTTCCGTCGCTGTCACGGCTGATGAAGGACGGGATCGGCGAAGGGATGACCCGCGAGGACCATCCGCACCTGGCGAACCAGCTTTTCGCATCCTACAGCCATGTGAAGGATGTGCAGAACCTCGCCTCCGTGATTGGCGAAGAGGAGCTCACCGCCCTGGACCGGCAGTATCTGGAGTTCGGAACCTTCTTTGAAAACCGCTTCATCAACCAGGGGTATGATGAAGACCGCTCGATCGAAGAAACGCTCGATCTCGGATGGGAGGCGCTGAGCACGCTCCCTGCCGAAGAGCTTCAGCGCGTCACCGACGAAGAGATCGCGCGCTACTACCGGGGCTGACCATGGCGACGACCACCTTGGCACCGACGAGAACGAACCTGCTCAAGCTCAGCGAAGACCTGAAGTTCGCCAAGCTCGGACATGAGCTGCTCGATCAGAAGCGGTCGATCCTGGTCGTCGAGCTTCTCACGCTCGTCGACCAGGCGGTGGATTACGAGACCCGGGTCCTGAGCTCCCTCAAGGAAGCGCAGAACGCCTTAAGCGACGCGATCATGCAGATGGGGCGGCTCAGGGTCGGGAATCTGGCCGGCGCGGTCAATATCGACTATTCGATCAGGGTGGGGTCCCGGCGGGTGATGGGGGTTTCGGTTCCGAAGGTTGAAACGGCCTTCATCGACAAGAGCCCCTATTTTTCCAGCGAGGAGACGAGCATCCTCAGCGAGGTCGCCATCGAACGCTACCGCAGCGCCCTCACCCTGATGGGGCACCTTGCGGAGCTGAAGGTGTCCATCATGCGCCTCGCCCGGGAGGTGAAGAAGACGATCCGGAAAGTCAACGCGCTGGAGAAGATCGTCATCCCCCGGACCGAGGAGACGATCGCCTGGATCGACGGTCGGATCGAAGAGCAGGATCGGGAAAACGTGATCCAGCTGAAGACGATCAAGGATCGGATGGAGCGGATCAAAGCCCTCAATCGGGGTTTGACGCAAGCCGATGATGATGATACGATGACTACAGGGGTATAGCATGTCAGTCCCGTTCAAACAAATCGTCGCATATGTCGATGGGTCGGAGAGTTCGATGACCGCGTTGATGTATGCGATCAAGCTGGCGAAAGAGCACCAGGCGCACGCGACCGTGGTGTATGTGGTCAACACCAAAGCGCTGAGCGACCTGGTCAAGAGCGGAATCTTCGTCGCCGTCGAGCGCGACGAGTACCAGCGTGACCTCTACGAGGATGCCGACCGCCACCTTCGGCACGCCCGGCATCTTGCCGAAGAGAAGGGAGTGGAGATCGATACCGTGAAATTGGAGGGGTCGGTTCACGTCGTCGTGAAAGAGCTGGTCAAGAATCTGGGAGCCGACCTGTTGATTCTGGGTGGGATCAGCGATATCCGCTCCCGTCGGGATGAACTGGCAAGCGAGACGGACCGGATGATGCGGACCGCCCCGTGTCCCGTTCTCGTCGTCCGGGATGATGATGATATCTGGGATGAGTTTGAGCGCTGAGGAGCGGCACAGATGAACGTACTGGAAGCATTGGAAAAAGAGTTGATCAAAGTTCCCCTCGAGTCGAGCGAGAAATATGCGATCATCCGCGAGCTGGTCGATGTCGCGGCCCGGGCGAAGGGCTACGACGGCGATGCGCTCCTTGATGCGATCCTGGCGCGCGAACGCCTGGGGTCGACGGGAATCGGCAACGGAATCGCCATTCCCCACGCCAAGAGCGATGCGGTCGACAAGCTCACGATGGTCATCGGAATCTCCAGGATCCCCGTCGACTTCGAATCGATCGACAACCAGAAAGCGAGAATCTTCTTCCTCGTCATCGCTCCCTCGAAGGAGGCCTCCGCCCACGTCGAACTGCTTGCTTCGATCGCCCGGTCCTGCGCAAGCGGGATCTTCCGCCGGATGCTCGAACAGGCCAAAGACGCCGATGAGGTGATCCAGCTCTTCATGGATTAGGAAGACGGGATTTCCACATCTCCCTCAGGTGATCCATCGCCGAAGACTCCGGTTCATGCCGATGCCTTCCAATTTTCTCTTTACAAACAACCCCTCTTTTCGTATTGTGTCCTTACCGGGTGAAGGAGGCGGGTGTGAGTCAAGTCGTGGCATTCAACGATCGGGAACGGATTCTTGTGGCGAGCTGCCGAGCGGTGCTGGAGGAACGGCACAAGCAGCTGGCCCAGTATCTTGACGATCGGGTCGCGGATCTCCACTCCCTCGCAACCATCATCACCCGATCGGCATCACTGGTGAGCGATCTGGGATTCAGCAATTCAAGACGCGATCTGAACACCCTGGCGGCGAAGCTGGTGAACCAGGGGGTGGAGGAGGTGGTGAACCTGCCGGTCCGCGCCTCGATCGGCCGCACCTTCATGGTCGCCAAGCTCCATCTGTTCGGCTTCCTGTTGAACGTGGTCGCCAAGCAAGGCTATCTCAGCGACGAGCAGGAAGAGGAGATTCTGGCCTGCTACCATTCGATCCTCTTCGCCCTGATGGCCGAGGACCTCTATATCACGATCATCAGCGACGCAAACGGTCAGGAGTCCTGGGCGAAGCGGGCAACCCACGACCTCGTCATGATGTGGGAGGAGCGCAGCGCGGTATCGACGATCGCCTTCGCGCCGCTGCTCCAGGAGCTGTGGGATGCCCGCCATCTCCTGATCCCGGCTCTCGGAACGCTGATGGGGACCGTCGAGCTGCTTCAGCTCTCCATGGGCTTGAGCAGAACCTGGCACGACTTCTTCGCCGCACGCGGCAAAGAGGAGCAGACCGTCCTGGCGTTGAACGAGTTTCTCTTCTCCCTCTCCTACGAGCAGATCGGCACGTTGGAGGAGCTGATGAAGCGGGAAGGCTACGAGGTGGTCAGCCGGGAAGGCGCCCGGGATCTTCTGCAGCTGAAGCCGGCCCAACTCCTTGAAGGAAGAAATGAAGAGGAACGGTCCTGCGTCCGCCTGTACCGCTCCTTCCTCCGTCGGAACACGTTGGCCAAGGTTCGCAGGGACAGTGAACGACCCGGTCCCCGCTCCACCTTGGAACAACAGTTCATGCTCTATCTCTGGAGCATCGAGCATTAATCTCCCAACGCAAGGCGATAGATCGCTTCGATATCCTTCCGGTCGAGGGTTTTGATCGAACCGATCGTCCGAGTGTCGCCGAACGAGCACTTCTTCGCCATCTCCAAGATCTCTTCTTCCGTCGGATCGACGCCGAGTGCCCTGATCGTGGTCGGCATCCCGATCGATTCGAAGAACGCCTTCGTCGCGGCGATCGCGGCCAACGCGTCGGCATCGGTGTCGCCGCTCTTCGGAAGACCGAAGACTTCATACCCGAAAGACGCGAAGCGCTCGGGCTTGTTCTTATACACATACCGCGCCCAGCTGTCCCAGATCGCCGAAAGTCCGGCACCGTGGGCGACATCGTAGAGTCCGCCAAGCTCATGCTCCATCTGGTGGCACGCCCAGTCACCGCGGGAGCCGTTTCCGGCGCCCGTCAGGCCGTTGTGGGACAGCGAGCCCGCCCACATGATGTTGGCGCGCGCCTCATAGTTTTTCGGATCCTTCAGCAGGATATGGGCATGATGCATGACGCTTCTGAGCAGGGCGGTGGCGATGCCGTCGGTCAGCGCCATCGAGTCTTCGATGATGAAGTAGCGTTCCATCGTATGGAGCATGATGTCGACGATGCCGCTCATCGTCTGGTACTCGGGCAGGGTATAGAGCAGCTCGGGATTCATGATCGCGAAGCGACAGCGGCCGTACTCGGTGTTGAGGCCCCGTTTCAGCCATCCGTCCTCGTTGGTGATCACCGAGGAGTTGCTCATCTCCGAACCTGCCGCGGCGATCGTGACGATCGCCGCATGAGGCAGGG
>JAAZJI010000244.1 GCA_012800465.1 Spirochaetales bacterium | reverse complement strand
CTCAAAGATTTGAGAAACCTCTCCCATGTCATCGACGTTACGATCGAGGATTCGGAATACACCGTCAAATTCGACAACAACAAGGGCAATATCGGTGATGTCGCCCAGTTCCTGAAAGAGAAAGGATTGACGTACGTGAAGCTGTATACGGAAGTGCCGACGTTGAACGACGTATTTCTGGAACTGACCGGCAAGGAGCTGAGAGACTGATGATTCGAATCCTCACCTATATCAAATATGAGTTGAAAGTGTTTCTTGGAAACTATTTCAACATGTTCTGGATGATGGGCTTCCCCCTGATCCTGCTGACGATCTTCACCATCTTCTTCGCTCAGCTGCGATTCAGGGAGATCGAGGTGGAAAAAGTAGTCATCGCCTATCATGAAAACGCCTTCATTCCGCTCTCCTTCGTCGACGAGCCGAAGAAGCGGCCGGACTTTGACACACTTGACAGGTCCACCCTCGAGACCGGGCTGTTCGAAGGGACGATGCTGGAAAAGGATCGGGCGCTTGAAGAGCTCGGGAACGACCGGATCGACGCGTACGTCGACGAGGATCTGAACCTCTTCATCAACAGGAACGGGATCGGCCAGTTGATCATGGATGAAGTCCTCACGACGACCAAGCAGATCTCATCGCTCCGGCTGCCGTTCGACGCCTATGATTTCGAGCGGACCTATGTGAAGAGCAGTGACGAGAAGCACAGCCCGATCGATGTCATCTTCTATGCGCTATTTGCCATGATCAGTCTCTACGGCGCGTATCTTTCCGGCACTATCGGCAATCGCCTGATCGCCGGCAGGCAGACGGTCGCATTGAGAAACGCTTCATCGCCGACATCCAAGGCCTGGCAAGTCATGATCAGCGTCGTCACCAGCTATCTGTGGTCTTTGTTCCTGGTCGTGGTGATGGTGATCTATCTGGAATTCATCTTGAAACAGCATTTCTTCTCGCCCGATCCCAACAACATCGCGATCCTTCTCGCCGCTCTGACCTTCGGAATCTCATGGGGACTCTTTTTGGGGACGGTCATCGAAAAGGAATCCCTGCAGACGGCGGCGATCATCAGCTCGCTGCTGATCCTGTCCGGAATCGGCGGACTGTACAGTCACGGAATCCGCCTGATCATCAAGCGCACCTTCCCGCTTCTTCTCAAGCTGAATCCCGTTTCACTGATCAGCGACGAGTTGCTGAAGGTGAACATGCTGGGCAATTACTCGACGCTCAGAGGCTCGATGCTTCTCTTGACGGGGTACAGCGTCGTGCTCGTCATCGTTTCCATTCTTCACATAAGGAGAAAGAAGGCATGAACACGCTTCAGTACTTCATCAAGATAGCCAACAGAAACAAGATCCTGATCATCGCCTATATCGCGATTCTCATCGCGTTCACCGCTTTGTCGATGAGCTCCTATGAGGATGCGTATTCAAGAAGACCGTTGAACATAGGAATCGTCAAGCAGGAGGACAGCCAATTCGGAAATTCACTGATCGAGCATCTGGGGAAGGGAAACACCCTCTATCACTATGATTCCCAGGAACAGGCGGAACTGGATCTCTACACCCGATTCATCGACGGAATCGTCGTCGTTCCGGTCGATTCGGAAAGGATCCTCCTGGAAACAGACGATGCGCCACTGTGGATCCGCACGGACATCACCAACAGTCAAAGCCTCTTTCTGCAAAGAACCGTGGAGACCTACGCCCTGTACTACAAAGCGATGGTCGATGCCGGCAAACCGGATCTGCACAGGCTTTCAACCGTGCTGGATGAGCGGGTTAAGGTCGTCTTCTCTACCGATCGGTCCCCTCTCGAGAAGAAATTCCACGGATTCGCGAATGTCTACGGGTTCGTCATCATGATGATTCTCTTCCGACTCCTGGGGGATCTGAGCATCAGTTTCAACAAGAAAGACATTCAGATCAGAAACCGGATCTCCCCCAAAAGCGACATGCGGCTGAAAGGAGAGATCAGTCTGGCCCAGATGATCATCGCCCTTCTCGTCTTCGTCCTTGTCACCGGGTTCATCCTGATCGTCTTCCTTCCGGGGATGCTGGAATCCCGAAGCCTGAGACCCTATCTGCTGATCCTCTTCCTGTGGACGGCGGTCGTCGCGCTGCTCGCAGGCCTGATCAACCGGCTCTCCAAGACAAAATCGCTGAACATGACGATCGGCAACATGCTTCCCCTGATCATCATGTTCCTGTCGGGATCCATGCTTCCCATCCGGTTCATGCCAAGCTTCATGCAGAAGATCGCCGCATTCAGTCCGCTGTTCTACTACAACAAAGGGATCATGAGCATTTCGGAAGGCGATTTCGACATCGGTGGCGAATTGCTGATCATCGCGGCCTTCGGCCTGGCCTTCTACCTTTCCTCCCTGTATCTCGGCAAGGAACGGAAGACGAGGACGCTTTGATCATGAAAACACCGACAGAGACAAGAGCATCGACCAACCACCAGACCATCACTCACCCGCTCATGCCTGTTTTCCAGGCCGATTCGAAGATCCTGATCCTGGGGTCCTTCCCCTCCGTCAAGACCAGAGAATACGGCTTCTTCTATGGGCATCCCCAAAATCGTTTCTGGCCGTTGCTTGAACGGATATTCGGTGTGAAGCCGCTTGCGGACATCGAAGATAAAAGAGCCTTTCTGCTGCAGCATCACCTTGCCCTCTACGATGTCATCTACCGGTGTGACATCATCGGATCCGGTGATGCCAGCATCCGGAACGTGGTTCCCTCGGATCTAAGCCCCATGTTAAAAGAGGCGGATATCCGGCACGTCTTCTGCAACGGCGGAACCGCTTATCGTTTTTATCAACAGTATCAGGAGCGGAAGACGGGATATGAAGCCATTCAACTACCCTCTACCAGTCCGGCCAATGCACGATACTCCTTGGATGATCTGTATGATCGCTGGAAGATCCTCGGAGAGCTGTCCGAGCCTTCTTTTCATCCTGCATCCCTTTGAGAAGGCCCGGCAGGCAGAGTCGGGAACCCCACAGGATGTCGCCCGAACAGATGAGACAGTCGCTTGACCATGCCCTATCTGATAGGGTATTTTCGGACTGTGGCAAGAGCGGTGGTGGGCGGGTGGCATATGTCGACTTCACCGTACATGAGACGATCTACCTGATCACGGCATATCCAAAATCTGAGAAGGAAAACCTGACGGACAAGGAAAGGAATGAAATCGCGAACGTGATCGCCGTTCTGGAAAAAGGTCTGCAGAAACAGGAGATGAGGAAATGAGCGTATATAAAAGTATCATGCAAGGGCTGGATGAAGCCGTCAAATACCAAGAAGGAAAGATTGATGCACGAAAGACAAAAATCACAGTCAAACAGGTGGAGTCTTTTTCCAGTGAGGACATCAAGCAAATCCGAAAGCAAGTCGGCATGAGCCAGATCGTCTTTGCATCCTCCCTTGGCGTGTCCAAGAAAACAGTCGAGGCTTGGGAGCGAGGGAGAAATACTCCGGCAGGTCCCTCCCGAAGACTGCTTCAGCTGATCAGAGACAATCCTGAAGTGATTGAACAATACATAATCAAAGCTTAAGAGGCACATCAGAATCAATTTCGGGCTACAGAGAAGAAATAGCCGAAAAGATTTCCAAAACTGTAAGAACGGTTAAATAAAAGAGAGCTCAATCCTCTTGGAGATAAGGGTTACATCAGGCGTGTCGGTTCTAAACAGAATCCGGTATGGGAAGTGCTGAAATAAGGCTCAGTATACAATTGAAATTTTGTGGGAGGTAATATGGAAAAAGCAAACAGGATTAAAAAAACTTGTATCACATTCCAAATACTCCTTTTACTGTGGTTTTCCCTTGACATGACAGGAGTTTCCTTGGGGGACAAGTGTTTAGTTACCCAGTCATATAGGGAGGACGGAGCGTTCTTTTTGATTTATCTTGTTACAGTTATATTATTTATTGTGAAAGTTCAGATTGGGAAGTGGCTTGTTGCTGTTTGGACTTCGTTATGGTTTATAACTCAATTTTTGAGCCACGAATGGTATACCATCTTTAATTGCGGTATCATGGGTAGCGCAGAAGGAAAAATAAACTATTTTTCGGGTACACTGCAATGGATAAGGATTGAGGGAAAATATATACCGGATATTTACCATACAGTATTACATATCCTTATCTTATTAGCTCTAATCAGCACAATTATCTATATTGTAAAAAGTAAAGTGAAATCAGAAGTGTAAATACATTAAGGTTTGCAGGATGGAAATAAATTCTGATTTATTCTACTTTCGAGTATGGAGCTTAAAAACCATCAGGCACTTTGCAACATAGGTGGTTTTGGCAATAGTTAAAAACATGAATCCACCACAGCCCCTGATGTCAGGCACATGCGACACCCGGAAAAGCCTGATTGTAAGGGGTTTTACGACTTTAAAAACAGCCCCAAAAAGCGATTTGTTCTCGACTTCTTCTTAAGGAGCCGGTCAACCCGCCCACCCTCTTGTTGGATGTGATGTGAAAGATTATCATTGCCGTATGAGAAAAATAACCGTATCGGTAGGTTCCGAACATTATACCGTAGCGATCGGGACGACGGTCGAAGAAGTGCTGGCCATCGCGAACCTGGTCAGCGATTGCAGGACCCAGACGTATAAGGACAATCCTTACATCGGCGCATTGCTGAACGGCGAGCTCCACTCCTGTACGCGTAGCCTCCTTGCCGATTGCACCTTGGAGCCGGTCCATCTGTTCAGCGACATGGGCAAGCGCGTCTATCGCCACTCGATCTCCTACCTACTCTGCGCCGCCGTTTCGATGCTCTACCCCCATCGGAGACTGATCATCGGCCACGCCCTTGGGGACGGCTACTACTTCCGCTTCGATGACAAGCTGACCCTGGGTAGCGATGACATCTCCACCATCGAGAAGACGATGCGGACCCTCGTCGAACAGAATCTCCCGATCGAAGAGGTCACGATGACCTATCGGGCCGCCCTCGCCTACTTCGAGCAGAACAACTTCAATCACACCGTCTCCCTTTTGAGCACCCGGAACGACCCCAAGATCACCCTCTACCGCCTTCAAGGCTATCTGGACATCTCCTATGAGCCGCTGCTTTCCCGGACCGGCCAGATGGAGGTGTGGGAGCTGATCCCGTATCAGGACCGAGGGATGCTTCTTCGCTATCCCCGCACCCACAACGTCATGGGTCTGGATCCTTTCGTTGACAACCCCAAGCTCTTTTCCGTCTTCAGGGAGTACAAGCGGTGGGGCTCCATCCTGAACGTCCAATCCCTCGGACAGCTGAATAAACTGGGCAACGCCCACAAGATCGAATCCTTCATCCGTCTGGCCGAGGCGCTTCAGCAGAAGAAGATCGTGAACACCGCCGACATGATCGCCGAGCGCAGCGGCGTCAAGGCGATCCTCATCGCCGGCCCCTCCTCCTCGGGAAAGACGACGTTCGCCCATAAGCTGGCGATCCAGCTCCAGGTCTTGGGGAAGAAGACGATCCAGATCTCGATGGACAACTACTACCTCAGCCCCGACAAGGTGCCCAAAGATGAGTTTGGAGAACCTGACCTGGAGGCGTTCGAAGCGTTGGATATCCCCAGCTTCCAGGCCGATCTGCATGCCCTCATGAATGGCGAGGAGGTTCACCTGCCCCGGTATGATTTCAAAACCCAGCTGCGGACCTTTGCAAAAGAGCCGTGCCGGCTGGACAACCGGACGGTGCTCATCATCGAGGGGATCCACGGGATGAACCCCGGATTGACCAATTCCATCGACAGCGAAAGCCTGTTCAAGATCTATATCTCCGCCCTCACCCAGATCAACCTTGATGACCACAACCGGATCTCGACGACGGATAACCGGATTCTCCGGCGCATCGTCCGCGACCACCGGACCCGCGGGACGGATGCGGAGACGACCTTGAACATGTGGCCCTCGGTCCACCGGGGCGAAGACCGGTATATCTTCCCCTATCAATCGAACGCCGACGTGATGATCAACAGCGCTCTTGATTACGAACTCGGCGTCCTTGTCACATACGCTCAGCCACTCTTGCGAATGGTGAAGCCGAGCGCCGGTCCGGCATATGAGACCGCCCGGCGGCTTCTTCGCTTCCTTGAACACGCAAACCCAATCCCCGACACGATGGTTCCCTCCGACTCGCTTCTTCGCGAGTTCATCGGGGGCAGCGAATTCGGAGTCATTTAGGAGTATTGTATGGAAATCTACGGCATTGAAAAGATCCGAACGTCGGATGTCGAACGCGTCTTGGGTAGAGGGGTTACCCTTTATCCGAAATCGGTTACCAGTCTGGGTGACTGCACCCTCGCTCTGGTCCGAAGCGGTGCAAAGAAGTATCTGGTCGCTCAGGGATCCGGACAAATGTTCGATGAGCTGGAAGGCGAAACGACGGACGATCTCAAGATCTGTCCCGCCGACCACGCCAACCGGCTGGTCCTGAACACCTATCTGCCCTACACCGGGCCCACCACCAACAAGGACGGCCGACCCTCGATCGGTCTTGGCGATCGCCTGGGCGAGGCGACCCCCGGACATATCAAGGCATTGGGGGAGAAGAAGATCTTCCCCTACTTCGCCCAGCAGTCGATCAGGGAGCTCAACCTGACCGGCAGAACCTTCGACGGTGTGATCGACGACGCCGCCTATGCGGTCTTCCAATGCGGCTACACCTCCGGATGGGGCGCCGACGGTGACCACCTGAAGAAGGAGGAGGAGATCAAGACCGCCCTTCGGTGCGGAGCGACGATGATCACTCTCGACTCCTCGGAGATGATCGACAACACGGTCGCCGGCCTTCCTGAAAAAGAACTGCTTGTTCGATACGGGAACGTCGATGAAAAAACGCGGACGTTCTATGAAAACCTCTACAAGGAGCGCACCTTCACCTTCGGAACACTCAGCCTCACCCTCGATGCCGTTTCGCTGATGAAGGATATCCTCATCTACGGTAAGGCGTTGGATTATATTCAAAAGATCTGGGAAACCTTCCCCGAATTCAAGGCGGATGAAGCGTTCCTGGAAGTATCGATCGACGAGACCGCTACCCCCACCGACCCTAAAAGCCACCTCTTCATCGCTCTTGAGTTGAAGCGGCGCGGAGTTCATATGAAAACTCTTGCTCCGCGCTTCGCGGGAGAATTCCAGAAGGGGATCGATTACATCGGCGACCTTGCCCAATTCGAACAGGAGCTCATCATCCACGAAACGATCGCCTTGGCGCATGATTATCGGCTCTCCGTTCACTCCGGCAGTGACAAGTTCTCAATCTTTCCGCTTCTTGCAAAACACATCGATCGGCCTTTCCACGTAAAAACCGCCGGAACGAACTGGTTGGAAGCGATGCATGTGGTTG
>JAAZJI010000243.1 GCA_012800465.1 Spirochaetales bacterium | reverse complement strand
GCATCGAGTATAAACTCATCAAGGACGGGGTTGTTCCCAACGGTGAGTGCGAGAAGGAGATCTAGGCGTGGGCATGACGATGACACAGAAGATCCTCGCAAAAGCGGCGGGCAAAGCGTCCGTCCGCGCAGGCGAGCTGATCATGGCGGACTTGGACCTGGTGCTGGGCAACGACATCACCGCCCCGGTCGCGATCAACGAGTTTCCGAAGTTCGGGAAGGAGACGGTCTTCGACAGGGAGAAGATCGCCCTCGTTCCCGACCATTTCACCCCGAACAAGGACATCAAGGCGGCCGAGCAGGTCAAGGCGATGCGCACCTTCGCCGGCGATCATGGAATCGTCAACTACTTCGAGGTCGGGCAGATGGGGATCGAGCACGCCCTGCTGCCCGAGAAGGGCCTCGTGGGCGCCGGAGACGTGGTCATCGGAGCGGACAGCCATACCTGCACCTACGGGGCGCTGGGCTCGTTCGCCACCGGTGTCGGCTCCACCGACATGGCCAGCGGAATGGCCACCGGCAAGGCGTGGTTCAAAGTCCCCTCCGCCCTGAAGTTCAACCTTAGGGGAACACTGAACCGGCACGTCTCGGGCAAAGACGTCATCCTGCACATCATCGGCCTGATCGGGGTCGACGGGGCGCTCTATCAATCGATGGAGTACACCGGGGAAGGGGTGAAGAGCCTTTCAATCGACGACCGCTTCACGATCGCCAACATGGCGATCGAAGCGGGAGCGAAGAACGGGATCTTCCCCGTCGACGAGGTGACGCTCGAGTATCTTGCCGAACACTGTCCCCGTACCCCCCGGATCTTCGAGGCGGACGCGGACGCCGAATACGAAGCGGTCCATGAGATCGATCTTTCGACGATCAGGAGCACCGTCGCCTTTCCCCACCTTCCCTCCAACACCCGAACGATCGACGAGGTCGGCGAAGTGAGGATCGACCAGGTGGTGATCGGTTCCTGCACCAACGGAAGGATCGGCGACCTGAGGCAGGCCGCGGCGGTTCTGAAGGGGAAGAAGGTGGCGCCGTGGGTTCGCGTTCTGATCTTCCCGGCGACCCAGAAGATCTGGAAGCAGGCGATGAACGAAGGCCTGTTTGAGATCTTCGTCGATGCCGGTTGCGCCGTCTCCACTCCCACCTGCGGTCCGTGTCTCGGCGGCCACATGGGGATTCTGGCCGAAGGGGAGAGGGCGGTGAGCACCACGAACAGGAACTTCGTCGGGCGGATGGGACATCCCGGGAGCGAGGTGTATCTTGCAAGTCCGGCGGTCGCAGCGGCAAGCGCCGTCACCGGGTACATCACCGACCCGAACACGATCGAGGAGGCATAAGATGAGAGTGTCAGGAACAGTATTTCGCTATGGGGACAACGTCGACACCGACGTCATCATTCCCGCCCGGTATCTCAATACCTCCAATCACGCCGAACTGGCGCTCCACTGCATGGAGGATCTCGACGCGACCTTCAAGGACAAGGTGAAGAAGGGGGACATCATCGTGGCCGACGCGAACTTCGGCTGCGGCTCCAGCCGGGAGCACGCTCCGATCGCAATCAAGGAGAGCGGAGTCTCGTGCGTCATCGCCCGTTCCTTCGCCCGGATCTTCTACCGCAACTCGATCAACATCGG
>JAAZJI010000242.1 GCA_012800465.1 Spirochaetales bacterium | reverse complement strand
TTGTTTGTAGGTAAACAAATTATAGCACACTGAGGTTGCTTTTGCAACCTCTTTTTAATATAATTTCTTTTATAGTAGGCAAATAAAAGAGCTGCCGCAAGCCTTACGACTTTTGCGACAGCCCCTTATCTATTCAATCCATGCGCTTTAGCAGTTAGAACTTCTCTAAAATATCGCTCCGGATGAAGGTCTTGCCGTCGACCGCCACCTCGTTCTTGGGGAAGATGATCGGTCGGGTGATGAACTCGAAACCATCCTTGCGGACAAGGATCGTGTCCTCGCTCTTCGTTCCGGTGATCGAGGGGTTCCAGCAGAATCCCTGATTCTCCTGGATCGTTCCCGGAAGGCTGAAATCGACCCGATAATCACGGTTTGCATACCCGATCGGTCCACCGAGGTGGTGTTTGAGGAATTCGTCGCCGTATCCATGCTCATCGTACAGCTTCTGCGCCGCTTTCAGCGGTTCGTGATACGCCCGGCCGACGACGGTGTTGACCATCATCGTCGTGTCGATCAGCTGGTTGAGCCGATACTGCTTGCGCAGCTCATCCGTCACGGGAACGAAGTTGACATACCGGGTCAGACAGACGGTGAGACCCCACTTGCGCATGTTTCCGCCGATCTGGAAGCGCTCCTTGATCTTCGTGGTGGTTGCGATCGCGTGGCGGTACTTCAACAGCCGCTCGTCGGCTGCGCACATCAGGCTCGTGTACATCATGTCCTGATCATACAGAGCGCTTGCGATCCGCCTGACAGCTTCGATCTCGGTGTCACCGGGGCGAATGGTAAGAGAAGCCTCCTCCAAAGCGAGGGTCGCCATGACACCGACTTTCCGCATCCGCTCCACTTCCGATTCCGTGAGCGAGAGACGCAGCTTCTTGATTTCACCTTCGATGTTCGGCCCGAGATCGTGGGTATAATCAAATGCGATCCGACCGGACGGAACAAGGCTCTTCAGCGTTCTCGTTTCAAAGCCGGTATCCTGCCATGCGCCGGCATGGATCTTGAAGCCAAGCTCTTCGAGCTGTTCCTCTTCCCTCATCCGCGGCTCTTCGATGACGTTCGTGACCGCGTAGGTATCATCCTGGGTTACCAGCAGACCGCATAAGCCCATGTCTCCCCAGCCGATGTAGTTCTGCCCGCCACAGGAGAGCCAGGAGAAATCGTCTTGTCGTTTGAGGAACACCCCGTCAAACTCAAGCCTGCTCATCATCGTCCTTACCCGATCCAGCTTGATTCGTAATTCTTCTTTTCTCGTCATTATTCTTCCTCCATCATTAAAATAGATTTCCTTCATCATTGAATCGAAGCTCGTAGGGCTCGCTGACAATCTCGAATCGACCGTCATGTTCGATCTCCGGCACGATCGATTCCGACACCTCGATCTCGCCCAAGGAGAGCGTGTTCCGGATTCGAACGATCCGAGCTTCTTCCCATCGCTGTCGGTAGCTTGTTTTCATGCATGCTTGAAACACTTGCCGATCATTCATCAGGACCATCGGGATCTTCACCCCTCCGGTCAGCAAGGCGGTAAGCGTGTTCGGATAGGTCTGGGCGAAGTCGAACTTCTCGACCGCCCGGACGGTCGTGAAATCCGCCATCCCCAGGCCGTTGCCGTTTCCGTTCGACTCGGAAGCGATATCCAAAATCGCCACTCGGGTGATCTTCGGTCCGCCCGAGACATGCTCCGAATGGTAGCGGCCCACGACATTCGTATCGAACCCGCTGCCGCTGATGTGTTTACCGATCTCGTCGATGATCAAGGCGTCGAGCGTCTCGAAGTGGAGCCGGGCCTCCCAGCTCTTTGAAAGAGTAAGGAGTTCGGGCTCTCTTGACAGGAGATTTTCGGGGGCGATCACCTCGATGTGGGAACACCGGTGGGCGGCATTTTCGACGAGGGCGACGGCGAAGAGTAGCTTCAGATGCTTCAACGCCTCGGTCGCGATTGCTTCGATGTGGCGAGGCATCCGACCGAACCCGAGATTGTGGGCGGTCTCCGCCCCTTGCTGTTTTCCAAGACCGATCGCGATCAGCTTGACCAGACCGCTTTCGTAGGGCCCGCGGAAACACACATGGCTCTTTATGCGGTTGATGATGATCAGATGATCCGCCTCGTGGGCAAGACGGTCGACAAGAACCGGCATTCCATCCGGACAGTGGCCAAGCAGCACCGTCTCCATCGAGCTTCTGATCGGTGCGTCGACCCGATCCATGCCGAGCGTCAGAAGCATCGCTTTTTGGCCTTCGGCGGTGGCGCCGGCATGACTGCCCATCGCCGGAACGAGAAACGGAATTCCGCCTCGATTTTTAATCTCGGAAACGAGCGTTTGCACAGCCTCGACCTGTCCGTCGATGCCGCGGCTTCCGATTCCGATCGCCACCGTATCACCTCTCTTAAGCGGAGCCCAAAGCGCTTTTGAAGAGAGCTGAGCGGCAAGCGTGTCCTGAATATCGATTACCTCCGGAAGGAAGAAGTTCTGGCGCACCTTCACCATTTTGGGGATGGGGATCCCTTCAAGCAGTGAATCAATGACGCGCCACGAACCGCTTCCACCGGTGGTAACCGCCATCCCTACGCCTCCTTCTTTTTCACGTTATACACGGCAAGCCCAATAGAAAGAGCCGAGAGAAGCAGGAACGTAAGTGAGATCGGACGCTGAACCAGTACCGCCCAGTTGTTGTTGGAGACCAGCAGCGCCCGGTTGAGGTTCTCTTCGGCCATCGGACCGAGAATGACCCCCA
>JAAZJI010000241.1 GCA_012800465.1 Spirochaetales bacterium | reverse complement strand
CTTTATCCAACCTGACGGTGGGCTTGCCGCCTTCAAGCTCTCTGACGAATCGGATACCGAGTCCGGATAAGAGGGCAAATTCTTCCTGAGTGAGCTTGGCTTGTTTACGATATTCGCGGACAAGAGTCGATACTTCATTCATGCTTGATAGTATACCCGAACGGGATGATTTTTCAAGGTTTTGGTTTATCTATACCCGAACGGGATGATTTGCTAAAAATTTTATTTGATTATACCCGATCGGGTTGTTTTTTCAATAATACAGTAAGCTTATACCCGAACGGGATGATTTACTCAAATTTTTATTTAATTATACCCGACCGGGTTGATATTACTGTCCGTAGTAGGCGTTCTTTCCGTGTTTGCGGAAGTAGTGCTTGTCCAGGAGGTGCTGGTCGATCGGATGGTCGTTTCCTTTCAAAAGGAGGGTGTGGTACGCCATCATCGCAACTTCTTCTAGGATGGTCGCGTGCTCGACCGCGTCCTTTGTGCCCGCCTTTTCTATCTTCTTTCTGTTCAGCGGCCGGGTGCAGGGAAGACATATCGGCGTGGGGGGCCGAAGGCGGGGATCGCTTCGTAGCCCAACGCGAGTGGGTGTGGAGATGGAGGAGGGCTTCAACGATCCTTTGACCTGCTTCCAGGTCTCAAGATCGAGCAGGACGATGTCGCTCCTTTAATATCTGACCGGCTTTCCGGTGCGGCCGCTTTGGTAGATCCCTTCGATCAGCTTCACCGTCTCCCGACCGTCGTATCCGGAAGATGCGGGATCGCGGTCTTCCAGGATCGCCCGGGTGAAGTCCTCGAGCTGCAGGGTGAAGAAGTAGGTGGTCGCATCCACTTCGGCAAAGAGCTTGGTATCTTCCTCCTTCCATCTTTCGAGATTGCCCTGTTCCCCTTCGATCGTCCACAGGTCGTTGACCGCAGGGTCGGTGATCGTACTCAGTCCCGCCACGAACATCGCCCCTCCGTCCGTCTGGACACCGGCCGAGAACGCGTTGGAGCCGTGGACATGAACCTTGGCGTAGATCCCCGGCTTCTGCGAGTTGGAGACGAGGATCGAGGCGATCGCGCCGCTTCTGAAGCGGACCGTCGCCACCGCGCTGTCCTCCACTTCGATGTAGGGGTGGTTGAAGTTGTCCCACCGGGCGTAGACTTCTTCAACCTCGCCAAAGTACCAATGAAGAAGATCCAGCTGGTGGGGGGCCTGGTTGATCAAAACGCCTCCGCCCTCCAGCTCCCACGATCCCCGCCAAGGGTCGCTGTCGTAGTAGGCCTTGTCCCGCCATCCGAGCATCGTCACCTGGCCGAGGACCGGGGTGCCGAGATTCCCGCCGTCAATCGCCTTGCGGATCCGTCGGCACGCCGGATACCATCTGCGCTGGCTGACCACTCCGAGCTTCTTTCCCTTCTCTTCCGCCTTCTCGATCATCCGGTCGCACTGCCGGACGGTGAGGGCCATCGGTTTTTCGACCAGGACGTGAAGGCCGGCGTCAAGGGCCTGGAGGGTGTGCTCCATGTGGAGCGGGTGGACGGTGGTCACCACCACCGCATCGACTTTCGCCTCTTCGACCATAAGATCGAGATCCGTATACGCTTCGATCTTCCACTTCTTGGCGAACTGCCGGGCCTTCTCCATGTTTCGGCCCTGGACGGCGACAAGCCGGGCGTCTTTCACGCCCTTGAGCGCCTGGGCGTGCAGGTGCGCGACCTTTCCGTATCCGAGCAATGCATATCGGACCATGAGCAACCTCCCAAGAAATCGACCCCCTCTTGCCTGGAGAGGGGGTCGGGCCGAATCGTACGGAATCTACCTCTGGATCCGGGCGCTACCGCCGGCTGCGAACGCTTCGACTTCGTGAAGCTTCGCCATCGTGGTGTCACCGGGATAGGTGGTCAGAAGCGCGCCGTGCGCCCAACCGAGGTTCAGCGCCTCCTGCGGCTCACGTCCGTCAAGAAGCCCGTAGATCAGACCGGAGGCGAATCCGTCGCCGCCGCCGACCCGGTCGAGGATGTCCAGCTGGGCCGTCGGGGCCTGGTAGCCCTTCCCGTCCAGGTAGAGGACCGCCGACCAGTCGTGGCGGTTGGTCGAATGGACGACCCGCATCGTAGTTCCGACCGCCTTCAGGTTCGGGAACTTCTTCTTGGCCTGTTCCGCCATGCCCCAGAACGCCGTGGGATCGAGCTTGTCCGTCGAGTGGACTTCAGGCCCCTTCAGGCCGAGGCCCATCTGCAGGTCCTCCTCGTTGCCGACGAGGACGTCGACATACTGGACGATCTCGCTGAACGTCTTCTGGGCCGCCTTCTGGGGTTCGTCACTGAGTGAGGCCCAGAGCTTCTGGCGGTAGTTGAGGTCGAAGGAGACGAATGCTCCTTGCGCTTTCGCCCTGCGGAAGAACTCCTTGACCAGTTCGGGGGTCGTCTTGGAGAGCGCGGCGAAGATTCCTCCGCTGTGGACCCAGCGCACCCCGCCTTCGAAAAGCTCGTCATAATCGAAGCTGTCGGGCTTCAGGCGGGCGGCCGCCTCGTCGCCCCGGTTGTAGAAGACCACCGGTGCACGCATCCCCTGGCCCCGGTCGCTGTAGACGTGGGCCATGTTGGGTCCCCGGACCCCGTCGTGCTCGAAGCGCTTGTAGAACGGGTGGACGCCCATCTTGCGGACTTCCGCTTCGATCTTCAGACCAAGGGGGTAGTCGACCATCGCCGTGGCGATCGCGGTCCGCTGACCGAACGCCCGGCTGAGGTTCGCCGCTACGTTGAACTCTCCGCCGGAGACGTGCAGGTCGAAGGACGAAGCGTATTCGAACGGAATCGTTCCCGGGTCGAGGCGAATGACCATCGCCCCGAGGGCGATAAGGTCACGGGCTGCTTTGTCTTTTGCGAGTAATGTTTTCATGAAAATCCTCCTTAGATTGAGTAGATGGTTGAAGCGGTTGATCCGCCGCGGCCGGTCCAGTTGGTGTGGAAGAACTCACCCCGCGGCTTGTCGGTCCGCTCGTAGGTGTGCGCTCCGAAGTAGTCGCGCTGCGCCTGCAGGAGATTCGCCGGAAGCCGTTCGGTCCGATAGCTGTCGAACCAGGAGAGCGCGGCGTTCATCGACGGAGTCGGAATTCCGCTTTGGGCCGCCAAGGCGACGATCGCGCGCAGGCTCCGGTGGTTCTTCTTGAGAATCTCGGCGAAGTAGGAGTCGAGAATCAGGTTTGCCAGGTCGGGGTTCTTCCGATACGCCTCGGTGATCTTGCCGAGGAAGCGGGACCGGATGATGCACCCGCCGCGCCACAGCTGGGCGATTCCGCCAAGGTCGAGCTCCCAGTTGTTGGTGATGCCGGCGGTCTTGATCAGGTCGAAGCCCTGGGCGTAGGAGATGATCTTCGCGGCAAAGAGCGCTTCCTGAAGCTGGGTCAGCACCTGCTGCTTGTCGAAGGCGGGAGTCTCGATCTCAAGGTCGAAGACCTTGCTCGCTTCCACGCGCTGCTCCTTCAGCGCGGAGACGCTGCGGGCGAACACCGATTCGACGATCAGGGTCAGGGGAACGCCTTCATGGAGGGCGCTGATCCCCGTCCACTTTCCGGTTCCCTTCTGGCCGGCGGCATCGAGGATCTTGTCGACG
>JAAZJI010000240.1 GCA_012800465.1 Spirochaetales bacterium | reverse complement strand
GCAGGCAAAGCCGGAAGCCGAAGTGAAAGTGCTGGCGGCCGTCACCGGTGGAAAGGACGATGCCGAAAACAAGCTGTTTGAAGAGGCCATGGAGAAAGCGACCGGCCTGTCCATCTCGTGGGAGAAGGTTCCTTCGGGATATGACCAGGTGCTGATGCAGAAACTCGGTGCCGGTGAAGCATACGATCTGGTGTACATCAACCAATTCCAGATGTACACCCTCGCCAAGCAGGGCGCGCTGATGGATCTGACGGACCGGATCGCATCCTCTTCCGTGTATGCTCAGAACGTGGATCCCGCCGAGTTGGAGAAAATCCGATTCGAAGGCAAGTTCTACGCCGGGTTCAACAAGCTTGAGGTATTCCCGCTGGTGAACGTGAACAAGGCGATCACCGACAAGGTCGGCATCGACCTGGATTCGCTGAAGACCCTGGATGACTATTACCAGATGTTGAAGAAGGTGAAGACCTACATGGAGCAGAAGGAAGGCCGAAAGCCCTACTATCCGTTCTATGCATATATGCCGGACATCTGGGACCTGCAGCCGTGGTTCAGCTCCGCCGGAGTCCGCCGAGGCGTCTTCTTCGAGAATGGCAAGCGGGTCGCTCCGTATGTCAAGGCGGAAGCCAGACCGGTCTGGGAATGGCTTGCGAAGCTCTATCGTGAAGGGTTGATGGATCCCACCTCCTTCACCGGGACGACCGGAGACATGAGAAAGAAGATGTGGCAGAGTCAGGATATCGTGATGGACGTCGACTGGGCCGCCTGGACCGGGTTGTACAACAACAACGCGGTCAATGCGGGCTTGTATCCGGACAAGGTCAATATCGTCGGTCTTCCCGGCGTGCTCGGTCCCGATGGACTCTATCGCCTCGAGCAGGGCGGAGCCTCGCTGTGGTCGATTCCAAGCAATGCCAAGAATCCCGACGAGGCATTCAAGATTCTGGAATACATGGCGACCGTGGAAGGTGGACTGCTCCTTTCGGCGGGAATCGAAGGTCATGACTATGTCGTCAAGGACGGCAAGCTCGAGTATACCGAAGCCGGGCTCGCCCATGCCAAGGACCACGGAGCACCGTTCCCGATCTCCAAGAACTTCGATCTCAAGATCTTGGGAACGATGAACCCCGGCGTCCTCGAATCCGTGGCGATCGGACGGCGTGACGATGTCGAGGTCGCTCCGATGGGCTTCGCCAACGGACAGCTTGACGCGCGGAAATTCTACGATATCATGAGCAAGTGGATGACCGAATGCGTGATGGGCAAACTCAGCGCCGACGCGGCGATGAAGGGAGCCGAGAACGAACTGAGAACGAACGGCATCATCGACTGATGATATGAGTGATGATGAGGCGCAACACGTTGGATGTTGCGCCTCGCTTGAGGATATGGAATGCAGGAGATCCGGCTGAATCCCCGATACACGACATGCGACCGGGGCAGGTACGTGCATCTGCCGATCGAGGTCGAACACGGTGTCGAGCGGATCGAGGTCTCCTATTCCTATCCCCGATTCGAAGAGGTCGATCGCCGCAAGATCGAGGTCAATGTGATCGACTTGGGACTTCTGGATCCCGATGGTCTTCTCTGTGGCTGGTCGGGCAGCGAACGGCTGGAGGTCTTCGTCTCGGAAGCACGTTCGACACCCGGCTATCGAAGGATGGCGATCAAGCCGGGCGGATGGCGGGTCGTGCTCGGATTGTATAAGATTCGCGACGAAGTCGAAATCGAGATCACCATCCGGCTGATCGGGAAAAAGCGGATCCGGCTCAAGGGGGATCTGCATACCCATACGGTCAACAGCGACGGGGTGTTCACGACGGCGGAACAGGTGGCCCATGCGAAGGCGGCCGGACTCGATTTCATCGCGCTCACCGACCACAACAACACGGCGCAGAATACCGAGATCGGGACGGTGGACGGGCTGACGGTTCTTCCCGGGATGGAGTATACCAACTACAAGGGCCACGCGAACTTCCTCTTCCGGGATGATGGTCTCTTTTTTGAAAACCCCCTCTCCAACACGCCCGATGAGGCCCGATCCGTCTTTGATGTTGCGAAAGCGCGGGATGCGGTCATCTGCCTGAACCATATATTTGACCGGTATTGTCCTTGGACTCTGGGCTACGACTTTCCCTACGATCTCATCGAAGTCTGGAACGGGTTTCCCAAGGAAAGCGATTTTCAGGCGATCGCCTGGTGGCATGAACAGCTTTGTGGCGGAAGGAAGATTCCCATCGTCGGCGGCTCGGACAACCACCGCATCGGCTTGGGACAGCAGGTCGGCATGCCCACGACGGTCGTCCACGCATTGTCGACCGGGAGAAGCGATATCCTTGATGCGTTGGTCGAGGGGCGGGCTTACATCGCTCTGACCCCCGAGTCGCCGATGGTGGAGATGACGATCGGGGAAAAGAGCTTCGGCGAGACCGTGCGGTTTGTCGATGACCTTTCAGGAGCCATCACGATCACCGAAGTGAAAGCCGACGACCGGATCGTCCTCTTGAGCGACCACGGCGAAGAGAATCGGTGGACCGCTGAACATGATGGATTCTTTGAAGCCCGGTTCGAGGTGAAAAAGCGACTGTTCTATCGCCTTGAGATCCACCGCTTCACCGTATCCGTTCACCTGTTGGAAGTGGTTGCAAATCCCGTCTACCTGAGCTGAGCGGTCGATTCCCGTTCGATGAGGGTGAACGGCAGGAGGATATCCCCCGAGGATGTCTCCTTGTCGGTGATCATCGAATGGAGCAGTTCGACGGCGAGGTTCCCCATCTCCTCGATCGGCTGGGCGATCGTCGTCAGACGAGGGGAGACAAAGGATGCAAGCTCGATGTCGTCGAAGCCCACGACGGAGAGGTCTTCGGGAATCCTCAACCCCCGATCCTGGAAGTATCGGATCGCCCCGATCGCCAGCTCATCAGTGATCGCGAACACCGCGGTGAAGGAATCGCTTTGCTCACTGAGCCTCCGGGCGGCTTCATAGCCGCTGCGCATGCTGTAGGTCGAGGCATGGACGATGCTTCGTTCATCCAATGCGATGTTCGCCAGAGCGAGCGCGTTCCCATATCCGGCGAGCCGCCGGGAGGAGAAGCTGAACTGGCGACCGGCGATCGCGGCGATCTTCCGATGTCCTTTGTTGATCAGATGCCGGACCGCGACGGCGGCGGCTTCCTCCTCGCTGATGTGGATCGCCGGGGCGTCCCAGGATTGCCCGCTGAAGGTCGCAAGAACCGTCGGAATGTTCCGGGTGCTGAGATATTCATTGAATCCGGGTTGGGTAAGCTCGTGCAGGATGATGATTCCATCGAGACGATCGGCCTTGATCCGGTTCAGGCACTTCATTTCCTCTTCCGCTTCGGTCGAAGCGTAGTAGAAGCCGGTATGGTAGGAGTGCTCCTCCAACTGGCGGGCGACGATGCTGAAGATCTGGCGCTGGAAGTTGTTGAACGTTTCCGGCATGACGATTCCGACCGTGGTGGCGTGCTTGGCCACCATCTCCCGGGCTGCGCGGTTCGGCACATACCCGGTTTCCTCGATCGCCTCGAGAATTCTCGCCCGGGTCTCCGCTTTCACATATGATTGTTGGTTGAAGACCCGTGAAACGGTTGATACCGAAACGCCCGCCAGCTTCGCCACTTCCTTGATATTCGCCATACCCTCTGTACCACTTCCTTCCAGTATATACCACATATCCGGAAACCCCAATGAGTACGATATTGCTTTACATTGGGGTTCTTTGGTGTATACTACACATATCTGGGAACGTTTTCATATCACCTAAAAAGGAAAGAAACATGTCTGTAGTACGCATCGGAATTTTAGGAGCGGGGCGGATCGGGAAAGTCCACGCCGAGAACATCACGAGATTCGTGAAAGGCGTGAAGATCGTCGGAATCGCCGATCCCCTGATCGATCGGGAAACAACGGAGTGGGCGAAAGGGTTGGGAATCGAAATCGTCACCAAGGATTCGATGCGGCTCATCGACGATCCTGAAGTCGATGCGATCATGGTGTGCAGTTCCACCGACACCCATGCCGACTTCATCATGGCGGCGGCCAATGCGAAGAAGCACGTCTTCTGCGAGAAACCGATCGACCTCAGCGTGCTGAAGGGAAAAGAGGCGATCGAAACGGCCAGGCGCAAGGGCGTGAAGCTCCAGCTCGGGTTCAACCGGCGCTTCGACCATAACTTCAGGCGGATCCGCGAGCTTGTCGAGGATGGAAGCATCGGTGATGTCCAGCTCATCAAGATCACGAGCCGCGATCCCGCTCCGCCGAGTGCCGCCTACGCCGCGGTCTCGGGGGGCATTTTCCTGGACATGACGATCCATGACTTCGACATGGCCCGATATCAGGCCGGGAGCGAGGTGGTTTCGGTGGATGCCCACGGGGCGGTTCTGATCGATCCGGAGATCGGCGAGGCGGGGGATGTGGATACCGCGATCGTCACCCTCGTCTTTGAGAATGGAGCCCTCGGGGTCATCGACAACTCCCGCAAGGCGGTCTACGGCTATGACCAGCGGGTGGAGGTGTTCGGCTCCAAGGGGTGCGCCGTCGCCGCGAACGACCAGCCGAACCGGGTGACGCTCTTTGATGGAGAGAGCGTGAGCCAGGACAAGCCCCTGTATTTCTTCCTGGAACGGTATAAGGATGCGTTCGTCGATGAGATTGCCGCCTTTGTCGAGGCGATCCGGACGGACGGGGATGTTCCGGTGGACGGAACCGACGGACTTGAAGCGATGGTCATCGCGCTCGCGGCCGGCAAGAGCCTCAAAGAGGGGCGCCGGGTGACGATTTCCGAGATGAAAAAGGAGCTGGGGCTTTGAACAAAACGATTCGACTGACGACGGCGCAAGCTCTGTTGCGCTTTCTGGACAATCAATACGTGAACGTGGATGGAGTCGAGAACAAGTTCGTGCACGGAGTGTTCGGAATCTTCGGGCACGGATGCGTCGTCGGGCTCGGCGAAGCCTTGGCGAGCGAGGAGAACGACCTCCCGTTCTATCAGGCGAAAAACGAGCAGGGCGCCGTCCATGCGGCGATCGGGTTCGCAAAAGAGCGCAACCGCCATGGAATGATGGCGGTAACCTCCTCGATCGGACCGGGGGCGATGAACATGGTGACCGGAGCCGCCACGGCCACGGCGAACCATATCCCCGTTCTCCTTCTGCCCGGAGACGTGTTCGCCTCCCGTCAGCCCGATCCCGTGCTGCAACAGATCGAGATTCCCCACGACTACACCAACACCGCCAACGACGCGTTCCGGGCGGTGAGCAGGCTGTGGGATCGGATCAACCGGCCGGAGCAGCTGATGAGCGCGATGATCAATGCGATGAGAGTGCTTGCCGACCCGGCGGAAACGGGCGCGGTGACGATCGCGCTGCCGCAGGACGTGCAGGGGGAGGCGTACGACTACCCCGTCGAATTCTTTGAAAAACGAATCCACTACATTGAACGGAGAATCCCCACCGAAGGACAGCTCGACCGCCTTGCGAAGCTCATCAAGGGAGGAAAGAAACCGCTGGTGGTCGCCGGAGGCGGCATCCGCTACAGCGCTGCGGGGGCGGCGCTGGCCACCTTCTGTGAAACGTTCCATATTCCCTTTGGGGAAACGCAGGCGGGAAAGGGGACGATCGTCTGGGATCATCCCTACAACCTCTCGGGGATCGGCACCACCGGCTCGCTCGCGGCGAA
The DNA here is from genome assembly GCA_012800465.1 of Spirochaetales bacterium. Lineage (GTDB taxonomy): Bacteria > Spirochaetota > Spirochaetia > Sphaerochaetales > Sphaerochaetaceae > Sphaerochaeta. Next base: position 423 of record JAAZJI010000240.1, on the reverse strand, counting down.
CAGGTTGGCCAAGGAGGCGGATCTGATCATCGGGGTGGGAACCCGGTTCGGTGACTTCACCACGTGTTCCAAGTGGCTCTTTCAGAACCCGCGGGCCTCCTTCGTCTCGATCAACGTCGCTTCGTTCGACGGATACAAGCTCAATGCGGAACCGATCATCGCCGATGCGAAACTGACCCTGGAAGCGATCGTCCGCCACCCCGCGTTGAAAGGCCATCGAAGCGGATGGGGGGACCGGATCCGGGAAGAGAAAGCGATCTGGGACCGGGAGGTCGAGCGGCTCTACCATGAGGAGCTTGAAGGAACACTCTCCCAGGCGCGCGTCCTCGGAGAACTGAACGACCGCCTGCTGCCGCCCGATGCGATCGTCCTCTCCGCTTCCGGCTCGATCCCCAGCGATATGCAGCGGGTGTGGCGGACAAG
>JAAZJI010000021.1 GCA_012800465.1 Spirochaetales bacterium | reverse complement strand
TTCGGGATAGTAACCTGACCTTTTGACATGACCCGTGCGTCATTTACAAATGCTGCCTTTGACATATAAACACCTCCTAAAGAAGTATGGAAATAGGAATTCCCTACTTTTTAGTATACGTATTTTGAAAAAAAATCAATGAGGCCGTACCTTTCAGTTTTGAGGTATCTCTACCCGACTAAGGGATCGTCAATCTTGATGTTCATGTCAGTGCACAGCTTCCTGATATTCTTGGTGAGTTGCGTCAATCTCCATTGTCCATTGATCTTGTAAGCGACTAATAAATCCCTCTCCAGTTCAAGGTTGAAAGGTCTACCCCGAATATGAGAATTCAGCGAGCAATGGAACATGAATCATTCCCTAGAGGGAACGTCGTGCTCAGTACCGGACCTTCGCGTCCTTGACCGCCTTGACCTGATCGAGGCGGCCTACCGGGGTCGAGACCGGGGCCTTCTTCAGGGAGGCGGGATCGCGTTTCGCTTTTTCCGCGATGCGGATCATCGCCTCGATGAACGCGTCCAGGCTTTCGGGGCTCTCGCTTTCGGTGGGCTCGATCATCAGCGCCTCGTCGACGATCAGGGGGAAGTAGACCGTCGGGGGATGGTATCCCTCATCGATCAGAGCCTTGGCGAAATCCTCGGCGGTGACCCCATATCGTTCCTTGTAGTTTTTAACGCTGATCACGAACTCGTGCATGATTCCGCTTGTATAGGGAATCTCATAGTACGGCGCCAATTTCTTTGCCAGATAGTTGGCGTTCAGCACCGCATGACCGGCGGCGGCGCGAAGCCCTTCGCCGCCCATCCGGAGGATGTAGACGTACGCCCGGAGGTAGACGAGGAAGTTCCCCCAGAACATGCTCACCTTCCCGATCGAGTCCGGTCGGTCCCAATCGAACGCATATCCTTCCTCCTGCGGAATGATATCCGGCTTCGGCAGGAACGGGCGGAGCAGGTCGTTGACCATCACCGGTCCGCTGCCCGGGCCGCCACCGCCGTGGGGGGTGGAGAAGGTCTTGTGGAGGTTGAGGTGGAGCACGTCGAAGCCCATGTCCCCGGGACGGGCCTTGCCCATGATCGCATTGAGGTTCGCCCCGTCGTAGTACAGCAGGGCTCCCGCTTCATGGACCGCTTCGCTGATTTCAAGGATATCCTCTTCAAAAAGTCCGAGAGTGTTGGGATTGGTCAGCATGAGAGCGGCGACCTCGTCGGAGAGCTTGCTCTTCAGGTCGGCCAGGTCGACCAGTCCCTTCCTGTTCGAAGCGACCTCGACCACGTCGAAGCCGTTGACCGCCGCGCTGGCGGGGTTGGTCCCATGGGCGCTGACGGGAATCAGGACCTTGGTCCGCCTACGATCCCCCTGTTTCAAGAAGTAGGCGCGGATCATCTTCAGCCCGGTGTATTCGCCGTGACTGCCGGCGCACGGCTGTAGCGACCCCCAGGACATTCCGGTGATCGCCGACAGGTCTTCCAAAAGGCTGTGGATCACCGACAGGCACCCTTGGACCGTCGAGACGTCCTGCAGCGGGTGGATCCGGGTGAACTGCGCCATCCGAGCGACCTCTTCGCCGAGCTTCGGATTGTACTTCATCGTGCAGGAGCCCAAGGGGTACATCCCGTCATCGACCCCGTGGACCATCTTCGAAAGCCGGGTGAAGTGCCGCACCACGTCCAGCTCGGAGACCTCCGGCAGGCGGGCGCTCCCCTCCCGCCGAAGATGAGCGGGAAGAGGTTCGAGCTCCCGAACGAAGGTTTCCGGGAGATCGAGAGGGGGAAGACGATACGCAAGGCGTCCTTTCACGCTTTTTTCGATCAGCAGCGGTTCGATCATCCCATCACCCTCCGAGCAGTCCTGATATACAGATCCAGCTCCTCCCGGCTTCGCTTTTCCGTCACCGCGACAAGAAGGACTGATTCGTCGGTATCTTTGCGGGTCAACGTGGAAAGCCGGACACCGGCGAAGATCCCTTCGTTGCGGAGTTCCCGAAGGAACGTCTCCAAATGATTCGCATCCTGGAAGACGAGGGGGAACTCGCACCAGAACGGATGGGCATCCGGAACCTCCAGCCCGGGAATCCGGCCGAGATGATGGGCCAGATAGTGGGCCTTGGCGTAGGACTGCCCGGCCGCTTCGACCATCCCGCTCCACCCGAGCGAGGAGAGGTGGATTGTCGTCATCAGGGCGGCGAGCGCCTGGTTCGAACAGATGTTGCTCGTCGCCCGCTCCCGCTTGATGTGCTGCTCCCGCGCCTGAAGGGTCAGCGTGAACCCTCTCCTTCCTTCACCATCCGTCGTCATGCCGACGAGCCGACCGGGAATCCTCCTGAGCAGCGGCCGCTTCACCGCCATGTACCCGCAGGCGGGGCCGCCGAAGGCGAGACCGAGCCCGAGGCTCTGGGTATCGCCGACGGCGATGTCCGCACCCCATTGACCGGGCGTCCTCTGGATCGCCAGGCTCAAGGGGTCGGCGCTGATCGCAAGGAGCGCCTTGTGCTCGTGAAGAAGCTCCGCGATTCCGTCATAGTCCTCGATGAACCCGTAGCGGTTGGGGGACTGGACGATGAGACCTCCGACATCATCGGCGATGTCAAGGCCCGCGAGGTCGGCGACTCCATCCTTCTCGGGAATCATTTCCAGCTCATACCCCGCTCCGAGCACCCACGTCTGGAGCGCCTCGAGGGCGAAGGGGTGGATCGTCGCGCTGACCAGGACCCGTTTGGCGCCCCGCTTGGCATTGACCATCAGAAGCGCCGCCTCGACGATTGCGTGCGAACCGTCGTACAGCGAAGCGTTCGCGATATCCATCGAGGTGATTTCACAGACCATCGACTGGAACTCGAAGATCGCCTGAAGCAGCCCCTGGCTCATCTCCGCCTGATACGGGGTGTAGGCGGTCACGAAGGAGGGCAGCGAAGAAAGCGCCTGTACGGTGGAGGGGATGATGCGGTCGTAGCTTCCCCCGCCGAGGAACGGAATTCCCCGGATGTTCCGCCGCGCGATCGAATCGATCATCCGACGCACTTCCTCCTCGGTCCGGCCATGGGCGATCGGAACCGGATCTTCAAGAAGCAGCTCCTCGCCGACCACCTCGAAGAGCCGGTCGATCGACGAAAGACCGAGCGCCTCGAGCATCCGGGCCCGATCCTCATCCGTATGGGGAATGTAGGGGTGGATCATGGAGTCTTCCTAGAGCGAGGCGAGGTAGGTCGCGTATTCGGTTCCGTCCATCAGGGAATCGTACTCTTCCCGGGAAAAGGATCCGAGCACGTAGATGTGGTTCGCATAGCAGTCCTCGTTGATCAGTTCCGGTGAACCGTCGAGATCCTCGTTCGCTTCCAGAACGACCCCTTCGATCGGATTGATGATCGGGCTGGCGGCCTTCACCGACTCGATCGAGGAGATCTCCTCATCCTTCCTGTACCGCTCGCCGATCGGAGGCAGTTCGACGAACACGATCTCCCCGAGCTCATCCTGGGCGTGGTCGGTGATTCCGACATAGGCTTTTTCGCCTTCGATGCGAACCCATTCATGATCCTTGCTGTAGCGCAACGTATCCAAAATCCTGCTCATCTCGCTCCTCCGCGTAACGCATCAATGCTACCATTCTCCCCCATGCTTGTCGAGGGGAAAAGCCGTCTGCAGAAACTGCAGATCCAACTCGGGATAGAGGACGAACGTGCCAAGCAATGCAAGAACCCGTTCCTTCGCCTCCGCCCTGACCTCCGGTTCCGTCACCGCGCGGGCCTTCGAGGGCTGACCGGCATTCGCACCCTTGGTCAGGATCACCGGTTTCGTGTTCCTCAACACCGATGCGATGATCGAAGCGACCTCCTTCATCTCGCGCTCCCCCATCCCGAGGGTCGTGAGGGCGGGCGTCCCGATCCTCAGGCCGCTGGTGTACCACGGTCCGTTGGGATCGAAGGGAAGGCTGTTCCGGTTGAGGGTCATCCCCGCCTCCCGGAGGGCGGTCTCCGCCTGACGGCCGTTGAGTCCGAAGGACCGCACGTCCAGCAGCATCAGGTGGTTATCCGTCCCCCCGGTTGCGACCGTGATCCCCTCGTCGATGCACGCCCGGGCCAAGGCGCGGGAGTTGTCGACGATCTTGTGGGCGTACTCCCTGAAGGAAGGATCCAGCGCCTCCTTCAGCGCGACCGTTTTTGCAGCCATGACGTGGGGAAGCGGTCCGCCGAGCACGAGGGGACATCCCTTGTCGACGCTCTCGGCGTACTCCTCGGTGCAGAGCACCATTCCCCCGCGGGGACCGCGGAGGGTCTTGTGGGTCGTGGTCGTAACCACGTCCGCCCACGCCACAGGATCGTACTCGCCTTTGAACACCTTTCCGGCGACGAGGCCGGCGAAGTGGGCCATGTCCACCATGAAGACCGATCCCGCTTTCTTCGCGATCCGAGAAAGGCGCTTGAAGTCGATCGCCCGGGGATAGGCGCTGTAGCCGGCAAGCAGGATCAGGGGCTTCAGCTCGAGGGCCTGGCGTTCAATCGCCTCGTAATCCAAGAGGCCGGTCTTTTCATCGACGCTGTACGAGTACGCATCGAACATCTGGGCGCTGATGTTCTGCCGATACCCGTGGGTCAGATGGCCGCCGGAGTAGTAGTCGAGGCCGAGCAGCTTCCGATTGCCTACCGCATGGCGGATCCGGTTCCAATCCTCCCGGCTCAGATCGGCGGGGTTGGAGATCCCGATCTCCTCCAGGGACGGGACCGTCACCTTCGTGTTGAGAATCGCCCAGTACGCCACCAGGTTGGCGTCCGCTCCGCTGTGGGGCTGGATATAGGCGTGCTGAGCCCCGAAGAGCTCCCTTGCGTAGGCGGATCCCAGCTCCTCGATCGCATCGACGTTGTCGCAGCCGGCGTAGAAACGGTGGTAGGCGAACCCTTCGCTGTACTTGTCCGTCAGCAGATTCCCCATCGCCGCCTGGGAGGCGAGGGAGGAGTAGTTTTCGCTCGCGATGAGCTTCAGATGGGTCCGCTGGTCGCAGAGCTCATTGACGATCCGGGCGGCGACTTGGTCGTCCACCCGGGCTATGAGGTCCAGGTTCGCGAGGAAACCGATCATCGCCTCGTTTCCGGTTCCGTGTTCTTCGATATATCGTTTCAGGGCGCTTGTGTTCCGCATTCTCCACCTCGCTGCATATTCATTGTAGGTATCTTGCCGATGAAAGCGATCGATGTCAACAAAACAGGTTTTATTTTGGTTCATGATGTTGCAATTTCAATCATTCTCTTTATAGAATTGCATAGCTGTATCAAATCAATACAAATTTGACGGAAGAGAGTGTGAACCATGAGCAACTCACAGAAACGAGAGGTCCTGGGAAGCCGGCTTGGCTTCATCTTGCTGTCCGCGGGGTGCGCGATCGGACTGGGAAACGTCTGGCGGTTCCCCTTCATCACCGGTCGATATGGAGGGGCGGCGTTCGTCCTGATCTACCTCCTCTTCCTGGTGATCCTCGGTCTTCCGGTGATGGTCATGGAGCTTGCGATCGGCCGGGCGAGCAAGCAGAACATCGGCCTGTCCTTCAAAACCCTGACTCCGGATAAAAAAGGCTGGCATTGGTACGGACACGTGGCGATCGTCGGAAACTATGTCCTGATGAGCTTCTACGTGATGGTCTCCGGCTGGCTGGTCTCCTACTTCTTCAAGACCCTCGGCGGGGCCTTCTCCGGCCTGGATTCCGCCGGCGTCGGCGGGGTGTTCGAAGCGATGCTCGGTCAGCCGGGGAACATGATCTTCTGGACCGTGATCGCGATCGTTCTTGGGATGGTTCCCGTCGGTATCGGCCTGCAGAAGGGGGTCGAACAGATCACCAAGTACATGATGGCCGGTCTTCTCCTCCTCCTGATCGTCCTGGCGGGCAACTCGATCGCCCTGAAGGGCGGCGGCGAGGGGCTGAAGTTCTACCTGATTCCGAACTTTGCCCGGATGGCGGAGGGAGGCGTGGGCAACGCGGTCTATGCTGCGATGAACCAGGCGTTCTTCACCTTGAGCCTCGGAATCGGGTCGATCTCGATCTTCGGATCCTACACCAGCGACAAGCACCGGCTCACCGGGGAGGCGATCAGGATCATCGGCCTTGACACCACGGTGGCGATTCTCGCCGGCCTGATCATCTTTCCGGCGGCGTTCGCGTTCAACATCGAAGCGGATGCCGGTCCCTCGCTGATCTTCATCACCCTCCCCAACATCTTCAACCAGATGCGCGGCGGTCGGTTCTGGGGGTCGCTCTTCTTCCTCTTCATGAGCTTCGCCGCGCTTTCGACCCTGATCGCGGTGTTCGAGAACATCATCAGCTACTGGATCGACGTCCACGGGGTCTCCCGCCGGAAAGCGGCGATCGTCAATGCCCTGGTGATGGTCGCGCTCAGTCTGCCGGCGATCCTCGGGTTCAACGTCTTCGCTTCGTTCCAGCCGCTCGGTCCGGGCAGCGGAGTCCTGGACCTGGAGGATTTCATCATCAGCTCCAACATCCTGCCGATCGGGGCGTTCATCTTCTCGATCTATACGAGCTGGAGATACGGATGGGGCTGGGAGAACTTCATCGCCGAGGCGGACAAGGGGACCGAAGGGGCCCAATTCCCGAAGATCCTGAAGCCATACTTCCAGTATGTACTCCCGCTCATCATCTTCGTCCTATGGATCCTCGGATACGTCGATGTGTTCGGCGCTTGACTATAATGTGTTGTACGTTTACACTTTTAACGCTTTGGAGCAAGTAACTTAGGAGGATTTGTGGCTAAAGAAGAAGCAATCGAAGTCGAAGGAATCGTGAGGGAAGCATTGCCCAACACGATGTTCCGCGTTGAACTGCAGAACAACCACGTCATTCTCGCTCACCTTTCGGGCA
>JAAZJI010000239.1 GCA_012800465.1 Spirochaetales bacterium | reverse complement strand
GTGCTGCAGATCAACGACGCCTACGCCCGTTTCCTGGGGTATGACAAGGAGGAGATCGTCGGCCGTACATGGAAGGAGTTCACCCTTCCCGAAGAACAGAGCGAAAGCACCAAGGCGGACTTCCTCCTGGTAAGCGGAGCGAAAAGCCAGATCAACCTCGACAAGCGGTACCGGACGAGGGATGGCCGGATCGTCAGCGGCAACCTCACCGTCTCCAACCTCTCGATCGGGAAGGATTCGGAGGAGATGCTCGGGATGATGGTGGACATCACCGCCCGGAAGGAGTATGAAGAGAAGCTGCTGCGCCTCTCCACCCACGACTCTCTCACCAATCTCTACAACCGGGACCATTTCGAGCGGACAGTCGAAGGGTTCGTGGTTCCCGAGGGTCGGGAGGTGGCGGTGCTGCTGGCCGAAGTGAACGGGCTGGAGATTCTCAATGAAGCGTTCGGCCAGAACGAAGGGAACCGCCTGCTGAAGAAGGTCGCCAAGATCCTCCAGGCTTCGACGGAGGAGAACGACTACCTTGCCCGGATCGGCGGCGACGATTTCGTCGTGATTCTCACCGAGCGCACTCGGCACGAGTATCAGGCGATCGCCAAGGATGTTTCGGAGAAGCTCTCTTTCGTCCAGATGCCCGGAGGGATGGACATGAGCGTCAGCGTCGCCCATGCCATGGTCGATGAAGGGGATCGGACCCTCCACAAAGCGTTCGAAGCCGCGGAGAAGGCCATGAAGACCCGCAAGCTGTTCGAGGAGACCCCGATCAAGGAGAACCTCGTGCAGACCGTCATGACCGCGTTGCACGTCCGGAACAAGGCGGAAGAGTTCCACAGCCGAAGGGTCTCCTTCCTGAGCGAACAGCTCGGACGGGCGATCGGGTTGAGTGAAAGCGATATCACCCAGCTCAGCTTGGCGGGTCTCTTCCACGACATCGGCAAGATTGCGGTCGACGAGGAGATCCTCAACAAACACGGCGAGCTCACCCCCGAAGAGCGCAGCGAGATGCAGCGCCACGTGGAGATCGGCTATCGCCTCCTCAGCAGCGTGGAGGACATGGCCCCGATCGCCCACATCATCCTCGCCCACCATGAGCGGATCGACGGAGGCGGCTATCCGCGGGGGATCAAAGGGGAGGAGATTCCCCTTCATGCCCGGATCATCTCGATCGCCGACGCCTACGATGCGATGACCTCCACCCGGACCTACAAGCAGCAGGTCGGCAGCCGGGAGGCGGCCCGGGAGCTCAAAGCGTGCAGCGGCACCCAGTTCGACGCGGACCTCGCCAAGCGCTTCATCGAAGAGGTCCTCTTCCTCTCCTATGACGAGCTCTGAGCCGTACACCGCCTCCGCCCCTGCGGCTCGAACAGCAAGGTGAAGGAATGCGGTCTCAGCGGAGAAGGCGATGCTCGGGGCGCTCAAGGAAGCGGACCATGTCCGAAGCTCCTTCGTCGAGATTCTCCTCAAGAGGGTCGCCGAACACCTGAAAAAACACTGGCGTACATATTTATACAAAGTATTTGCCGAATTTATGCATAAGTACTAGCATAAATTTTCGTTTTCTGTATAATTATACCAATCTTGAAAAGGAGGCAGGCATGATCCGCTGTGGAGTCATTGGAGCGACCGGCTATGCGGGCTCAATCCTTGTTACCTTGCTGGTCGGCCATCCCGAGGTCGAACCGGTCTATCTCGCATCCCATTCCCATGTCGGAAAACGATATAGCGAAATCTATCCCTCGATGGTCGGGCACTGCGACCTTCCGTTGAAGGAGGAGGACCTCGAAGAGGCGAGCACCTTCTGCGACGTGATCTTCCTGGCGCTTCCCCACACCCTCGCTTCCAAAAAAGTGACAGCTTCGATCCTGGACCGGACGGTCGTCATCGACCTCGGGGCGGATTACCGGCTGCACGACGTGGATGTCTACGAGACGTGGTACCAGTGTGAGCACGGATCCGGGGATCTGATCGGCCGGGCGGTCTACGGACTGTGCGAGCTGCACCGCGAAGCGATCAGGGGGGCAAACCTCATCGCCAACCCCGGCTGCTATCCGACGTGTTCGATCCTGACGCTTGCCCCGCTGCTCGGAGAGGGACTGGTCGACCCCTCCTCGATCATCATCGACAGCGCCAGCGGGGTGACGGGGGCGGGACGCTCCGAAAAGACGGCGAACCTCTTCTCGGAGATCAACGAATCGTACAAAGCGTACGGGGTGACGAACCACCGTCACACGGTGGAGATCGAGCAGGAGCTGAGCATCGTCAACGGAAGTCCCCTTCTTGTCCAGTTCACCCCGCACCTCGTTCCGATGAACCGCGGGATCCTGAGCACCTGCTACGCGACCCTCAAGGAGGGGGTTACGGAGAAGGAGGTCGCCGAGGCGTATGAGACGTGGTACAGGGACGAGGGATTCATCCGTCTGACTGGTCCGGACCTGCCGGAGACCCGGTACGTCCACTCGACCAACACGGTCGCCATCGGATGGAAGGTCGATCCCCGGACGAGGCGGGTGGTCGCACTCGGAGCGATCGACAACCTGGTCAAAGGAGCCGGCGGTCAGGCGGTGCAGAACATGAACATCCGGTTCGGGCTCGACGAGGCGACGGGCCTTGCCAAATGGATCGCCAACCCCCTGTAGGAGAAGAGAGGATGTACAAACTCATCGAAGGCGGAGTCACCGCGGCGAAAGGCTATCAGGCCGGCGGCATCGCCTGCGGCATCAAGAAACGGAAAAAAGACCTGGCCCTGATCTACTCCGAGGCCCCCTGCACCTTCGCCGGCAGCTTCACCACCAATCTCGTGCAAGCCGCCCCGGTGATCTGGGACCGGCAGGTGGTCGAAACGAGCCCGACGGTCCCCTGTGTCCTGATCAACAGCG
>JAAZJI010000238.1 GCA_012800465.1 Spirochaetales bacterium | reverse complement strand
GCCCACCGTCTCGGCGGTCATCATCACCCACATCGTATCGGCCCCCTGGCCGATCTCGGTGGCTCCGACCTGCACCTGCATCGATCCGTCCTGGTTGAGGACCATCCGGACCGCGGAGGTCTCGAGGCTGATCGGATAGACGCCGGTCTTGTAGCAGAAGATCGCCATGCCGACGCCACGGCGGATCGGGCCGTCCTGGTCTGCGTAGGCGATCCGTTTCCTCGAATAGTCCAGATGTTCCTCGCCCTTGGCGATGCACTCGGCAAGTCCGGTGGAGTGGCAGGTGATCGTCGTCGGCCCGTCCACGTAGCCGAGGGGCATCATGTTCTTCGTCCGAAGCAGGAGGGGGTCGAGCCCCGTAGCCTTGCCGATGTCGTCGATATGCGACTCCAGGGCGAAGGCGATCTGGGGAATCCCGTACGCTCTCATCGCTCCGGCGGTCGGCATGTTGGTGTAGACGGTGACCGCCTTGCCGCGGATCGCTCCGACCGGGTACATCATCCTGAACGCGTTCGCCGCGTTCGCCGCCAGGGCATGCCCGTGGGAGGCGTAGCCGCCCTGGTTGGAGTACACCGTCAGGTCGCGGGCGGCGAAGGATCCGTCCTTCCGGACATAGGTGGTCAGGTCGAAGGTCATCGCGTGGCGGGTCCGGGTGCACTCGAAGGTCTCCTCCCGGCTATAGGCGAGCCGGACCGGCCTTCCTCCGACCCGGGTGGTGAGGTAGGCGTTCAGCGGTTCGGTGAGCGCGTCCTGGCGGTTTCCGAACCCTCCGCCGATATACGGTTTGATCACCCTGATCCTTCCCCAATCGACGCCGAGGGCCTGGCCGACCATCCTTCGGATCAGGTGGGGGATCTGCGTCGCGCTGACGACGACGATCTTGCCCGCCTCCTCGTAGGCGAAGGAGTTCACCGGTTCGATGTGGCAGTGGGAGACCACCGGGGTCTCGTAGGTTCCGGAAATCCTGGTCAACCCTTCTTCCCTGATCGCTTCCTCGAAATTCCCGATCTCGTAGGAGGTCTTGTTGACGATGTTGTCCGGTCGTTCCTCATGGAGGGGGAACTCGGTGTTCTCAAGGGCCTCCTTCACATCCAGGATGACGGGAAGCTCCTCATAGACGACCTTGATCTTCCGGACCGCTTCGATCGCCGCGAGTTCCGTCTCGGCGATCACCGCGGCGATGTCGTCGGCGTACTGGCGGACCCGGGTGTTCAGCAGCTTGCGGTCGCAGATATCCTGTTTGGCTGGAACATTTGACCAAGGGTGGCCGGCGGTGGGGAACTGGATGTCCGGAACATCGAAGCAGGTGACGATATCGACGACCCCTTCCACCTTCCACGCCTCGCTGAGATCGAACTCGCGGACCCAGCCGTTGGCGATCGTGGAATGAAGCACTTTCGCTTCAAGGACATGCGGCGGAAGGAGATCGGGGGCATATTTCGCTTTAGCGGTTACTTTGTCGAATGCATCGACTCGATTAGGTGAAGAACCAATGATCTTCATGCGACCCTCCTTGCACTCCGTCATCCATCAGGTGATGAGCATGCAAAGAACCGGGACGGTCGGAAGGCAGAGTGCTCTTTTCCTCTCTCCATAATACAACAGATTGCAACATATTCAACAGAATATGAAAAAAAATGGCAACAAAACATGAAAAAATGGCACCACCCCGCCGGGGCTAGGAAGGCACGTAGTCGCCGGTGAAGACGATCTTGTCCTTTCCTCCCCGTTTGGCCTGGTACATCGCAAGGTCCGCCTGGTTGAGCAGATGTTCAAGGGGATCCTCCAACGTGCATGATGCGAGGTCGATCGAGCTGACTCCGACCGAGAGGGTCGGATCCAGCCCTTCCTTCGTCACGACATTCAGCCGATCGTAGACCTCCTCCGAAAAGCGCAGGGAAAGATCGGCGAGACCCTGTTCCGTCGTCGTGACGACGAACTCATCCCCGCCGAGCCGGCCGGCGACGATGGTCGGCGAGGTCAGCGCCAGGAGCGCTTCGCCCATGGTCTGAAGGATCAGGTCCCCGTAGGCGTGGCCGTAGGTGTCGTTGATCGCCTTGAAGTTGTCGAGGTCGATCATGATCGCGGCGATCCGCGCGTTCGGATTGGCCGCGATCAGCTCATTGCTCCGGAGAAAGAAGGTGTGCCGGTTGTACAGTCCGGTGAGCGAGTCGCGTTCGGCGAGGAGCTGAAGCCGTTGATTCATCAGCTGTTCCCGGGTGATGTCGCGAAGCGTCACGATGATCGCCTGGCAGAATTCGGAACTCGTATCCTTGACGAAATTGAGGTTGATGTCGTAGACGAGGCCCTGGATAAGGGCGAGGGTCTTGGAATCGGTGTCCTGAGGCTTGTCGATGCGCCGGGTCAGTTCGTCGACTCCGAGCTCGCCGACCTCGATCCCGATCGAGTTGCGGCCCAGGTCGAACAGGTTCGCCGCCGAGTGGTTGAAGTCGATCAGCCGCTTCTGCGGGTTGAAGATCAGGACCGCCTCGTCCAAGTTCTCGACGATCTGCTCCCGCGTGACGGGCAGCAGGTCAAGCAGCGAGTTGCGGTAGAGGATGATGTAGAAGAGGACGCCGCTGACCGTCAGCGTCGCTGTCGAAAGGTTGAGGCCCTTGACCGGGCTGATATTGAAGTTGTACAGCAGATTGGTCAGCCCCGGAAGCAGGAGGACGAAGGTGAGCAGAAGCTTCTGGCGGCGGTAGTGGACGTGGTCGGTTCCGTAGTTTCGCCAGAGGATGATGATTGAGATAAAAGCCATCAGATAACTGAAGGGAAGAAAGCCGAAATAATAGAGCGGGCCGTAGTGGAAGTCAACCATCGGGAAGAGCGAGGCGTCTTCAAGCGTGGGGATCCCCCAGAAGGCGTTCGGTTGAGGAACGAGGAAGATGAAGATGAGAAAGATGACGGGAGGAATGGACGAGACGGCGAAGAGCCGTTTGCTGAACCGATAGGAGGAGAGCTCCACGACGAGGGCGAGCCAGGTGACGGGCAGCCAGACGATGCCGATGTATTGAAGCTTGGCGTACAGGAGTTTCAGTTCGATCGTGGAGACCATGAACTCGAGGATGAGAAAGAAGTTCCACAGAAAGGCGGTGAACAGGACCCAGAAGATGCGCTTCGACAGGGGCAGGTGGATCCGGGGAACCTGAGCCGTCATGAACATGAGGAGGACGACCGTGCTGACGATGTAGAGCCACAGGCCGGGAACATAGATATAGGTGCTTTCCACTGCTATCTCCTCCGTTCATAGAGAAGCATACCCACTTGAGGAGGTAAAAGCAAATGGGCTTTCACGCTTTATGGGGCAGATCCATCGAAAAAACCTCTTCCTTCGTGGGAATCGCGGGGGCCGCGCCGGGGCGGCTCACAACCAGGGCCGCTGCGAGGGACGCCACCCTGAGGGCTTCCCGGGGATCGTTCGTTCCGGCCAGGGTCGCGATGAAGTAGCCGGTGAACGTATCTCCGGCGGCGGTGGTGTCGACGACCTCCACGTCGAAGATCCCGTGTTCAAGGATCTTTCCGTCCTTCCGGTCCAGGTAGAGAGCCCCCTCCTCCCCGAGAGTGAGCACGATCTTCGCTTCGGGGAACTTTGAGGAAAGGGCGCGTAGCAGCTCTTTGTGCGGCAGATCCGATCCGACGATGTCCATCGCTTCGATCTCGTTCAGAAGGAATATGTCGACCAGGTCCAGGGGATAGGCGAGTAGCTGTTCATCGATCGGGGAGGGGTTCAGCACGATGGTCATCCCGATCTCCGCGGCCTTGGTCATGATCGAGGGGATGAG
>JAAZJI010000237.1 GCA_012800465.1 Spirochaetales bacterium | reverse complement strand
TTCGACGGGGTTCGCCCGCAACGTACGGAAATCCCTCTACCATAAGATTCAGGAGTTCTCCTTCGCAAACCTGGACCGCCTGCCCTCCTCCAGCCTGGTCACCCGCCTCACCACCGACGTCACCAACGTCCAGATGGCCTACCAGATGCTTACCCGGATCGCGGTCCGCAGTCCGGCCATGCTGATCTTCAGCTTCTTCATGGCGTATACGATCAACGCCTCGCTGAGCCTGGTCTTCCTGGTCGCGATTCCGACCCTCGCCCTCGGCCTCTTTCTGCTGATCCGCGCCGCCTACCCGATCTTCACGAAGGTCTTCAAGACCTATGACCGGCTGAACACGGTGGTCCAGGAGAACATCCGCTCGATCCGGGTGGTGAAGTCCTTCGTCCGGGAAGAGCATGAGATCGAAAAGTTCGACGGCGTGAACACCGAAATCTACGAGCAATTCTCCAGGGCGGAGAGGATCATCGCCCTCAACGGCCCGCTGATGCAGGGGACGATCTACGTCTCGATTCTCGCCATCAGCTATATCGGGGCGAAGCTCATCGTCTCCTCGACGATGACCACCGGCCAGCTGATGAGCTTCATCACCTACACCTCGCAGATCCTGATGAGCCTGATGTTCCTCAGCATGGTGGTGGTGATGCTCACGATCAGTCGCGCCGCGATCCGACGGATCGAGGAGGTTCTCAAGGAGGAAAGCGACATCACCGAAAAAGCGGATGCGGTCACGACCGTCGAAGACGGCTCGATCCTCTTCGACGACGTCTCGTTCAGCTATACGAACCGGGCGGACAGACTGAACCTCGAAGGGATCACCCTCCAGATCCCTTCCGGTTCCACCGTGGGCATTCTGGGACCGACGGGAAGCGGAAAGAGCTCGCTCGTGCAGCTGCTTGCCCGCCTGTATGACGTGTACTCGGGAAGCGTGAAGGTCGGAGGCGTCGATGTCCGCGACTATTCGATCAGGAGCCTTCGCGACAGTGTCGGCGTGGTTTTGCAGAAGAACACCCTCTTCAGCGGAACGGTCGCCGAGAACCTCCGGTGGGGAAACGCGGACGCCTCGGATGAGGAGCTGGTCCGGGCGGCGAAGATCGCCCAAGCCCATCCGTTCATCGAAGCGTTGGAGGAGAAGTACGACAGCGTAGTCGAACAGGGAGGAACGAACTTCTCCGGAGGGCAGCGCCAACGGCTCGCGATCGCCCGGGCGCTTCTGAAACGTCCCAAGATCCTGATCCTTGACGACTCGACCAGCGCGGTCGACACGAAGACCGAAGCTTCGATTCGCGCCGCGGTGAAGGACGAACTGAAGGAAACGACGAAGATCATCATCGCCCAACGGATCGGTTCGGTCATCGACGCCGATCAGATCATCATGCTGGAGGATGGAAAGATCCATGCAACGGGAAGCCATGAGACGCTCCTCGGATCGTGCGCCCGCTATCGGGAAATGTATGACAGCCAGATGCGGAAGGAGGAACGGGCATGAGAGGTCCCCGGATGCATGGCGGCGGTCCCCGAGGCCGAGTCCCCGCAAAACTGGATTTCGGAACGTTCAAGCGCCTCCTGAACCACATCTTCGTTCCGTACAAGGGACGCTTCATCATCGTCGTGATCGCGATTCTCCTCAGCGCGGGGGTCGGAGTCGTCGGCTCGCTTTTTCTGAAAGTCCTCATCGATGACCACATCGTTCCGCTGGTCGCCCAAGGCGGCGGCGCCTCCTTCGCCCCGCTCCTCGGGGCGATCGGGGTGATGGCCTCCATCTACCTCGTCGGAATCGTCTCGACCCTCCTCCACAACCTGCTGATGATCGAGATCGCCCAGGGTTCGCTCAAATCGATCCGATTGAAGATGTTCACCCATATGCAGAGCTTGCCGCTCTCCTACTTCGACCGGCGCTCCCACGGGGACGTGATGAGCCTCTACACCAACGACGTCGACACCCTCCGGCAGATGATCACCCAATCCCTGCCGAACTTCGTAAGCAGCGTGGCGACCGTCGTCTCGATCTTCCTTGCGATGATCTTCTCGTCTTGGCAGCTGACGATCGTCATCCTCATCACGCTTTCGGTCGCCCTCCGGCTGTCGAAGATGGTGACGGGCAAAAGCGGCTCCTACTTCATGAAGCAGCAGCAGGCGCTGGGGAAAACCAACGGGTTCATCGAAGAGATGATCCACGGTCAGAAGGTGATCAAGGTCTTCACGTATGAAGAAAAGGCGAAGGCCCGGTTCGACGAGTTGAACGAAGAGCTCTATAGCTCCGCCTTCAATGCCCACCGCTTCGCGAATATCCTCATGCCGATGATGGGCAACATCGGCTACATCCAGTACGTCCTCGTCGCGATCGTCGGCGGCTTGTTGGCGATCCACGGAAGCGGCACGACCACTCTCGGGACGATCGCCGTCTTCCTCCAGCTCAGCCGGAACATCAACCGCCCCATCACCCAGATGGCCAACCAGCTCAACAGCGTCGCGATGGCCCTTGCGGGAACGAAGCGGATCTTCGACCTCCTCGACCAGGAGAGCGAGATCGATGAAGGATCGATCCGGCTGGTGAACATGTGCAAAGACAACCC
>JAAZJI010000020.1 GCA_012800465.1 Spirochaetales bacterium | reverse complement strand
TTCGCCGAGCCTTGCTTCGCCAGCAATTCTTCGTCACGCTCGGTAAGGGGCACCGGGTTGCCGTCGGCATCGTAGACCGACATGTCCAGAGCGAGGCCCCGGATCTCCTGGACCAGCACGTTGAACGCCTCCGGCATTCCCGCGGTGGTCGCCGGCTCGCCCTTGACGATCGATTCGTAGATCTTCACCCGTCCGTTCATGTCGTCGCTCTTGATCGTGAGCAGCTCCTGGAGGGTGTTCGCCGCGCCATACGCCTCGAGGGCCCACACTTCCATCTCTCCGAGGCGCTGGCCGCCGAACTGCGCCTTTCCGCCGAGCGGCTGCTGCGTCACCAGCGAGTAGGGACCGGTTGACCTGGCGTGCATCTTGTCGTCGACGAGGTGGTGCAGCTTCAGATAATAGATGTAGCCGCAGAAGACGGGGTTCACGAAGGGGACTCCGGTCTGTCCGTCGTAGAGGATCGTCTTCGAATCCTCGGGAAGGCCCGCTTCCCGCATCTTCGCTTCAAGCTGCTCCATCGAGGCGCTTTGGAACACCGGGGTGGAGTACCACTCGTCGAGGGCGACGGCCGCCCATCCGAGCTGGGTCTCCATCAGCTGCCCGATATTCATCCGGGAAGGAACGCCGAGGGGATTGAGACACACATCCAAGGGAGTTCCGTCTTCCATGAACGGCATGTCCTCTTCGGGAAGGATCTTCGAGACGACGCCCTTGTTTCCGTGTCGGCCCGCCATCTTGTCGCCCTGGCGAAGCTTCCGCTTCGTCGCGATCAGGACCTTCACCGTCTCCTCGACACCGGGGGGAAGCTCATCGTTGTTGCTTCGCTTGAGGCGCTGGATATCGATGATCGTCCCTTCGGTTCCGTGGGGGACCTTCAAGGACGTATCCCGGACCTCCTTCGCTTTTTCACCGAAGATCGAGTTGAGCAGCTTGAACTCGGGAGTCGTGTCGCTCTCGCTCTTGGGAGTGACTTTCCCGACGAGGATCGAGCCGGGGCGGACCGTCGCTCCGATCCGGACGATCCCGTCGGCATCCAGCTGCTCGAGCATCTTCTCGCTCGTGTTCGGAATGTCGCGGGTCAATTTCTCCGGACCCAGCTTCGTCTCCCGGATGTCGGTGGTGAACTCCTTGATGTGGACGCTGGTGAAGATGTCGTCCTTGACGACCCGTTCGCTGATGAGCACCGCGTCCTCGTAGTTGTACCCGTGCCAGGGGACGAAGCCGACGAGGATGTTGCGCCCCAGGGCGAGTTCGCCCAACTGGGTCGCCGGCCCGTCGGCGAGCACCTGGTCCGTCTCGACCCGCTGGCCGACCTCGATGATCGGCTTCTGGTTGAAGCAGGTGTCCTGGTTGGTCCGCTCGTACTTCTGCACTTCATAGAGATCCACCTCCCCCTCGATTTCAGGGGAAGTCGGGGTGACGACGATCTTGTCGCTGGAGACGTAGCTCACCACCCCCGGTCGGCGTGCTTTCACGAGCACTCCGGAGTCGTAGGCGGTCTTGCCCTCCATCCCCGTTCCGACCCGGGGGGTCTCGGGGAACACCAGCGGAACCGCCTGGCGCTGCATGTTCGAGCCCATCAGCGCGCGGTTGGCGTCGTCGTGCTCGAGGAACGGAATCAGGGAAGCGGCGACGCTGATCACCTGCTTCGGGGAGATGTCCATGTACCGGATCTCCTCGGGAGCCCGGGTGGAATAGTCGCCGCTGTGGCGGACCGGCACCTCCTTGTCGAGGAACCGGCCGTCCTCGTCGATGGCGGCGCTC
>JAAZJI010000236.1 GCA_012800465.1 Spirochaetales bacterium | reverse complement strand
CCTTCGGTCTGCATCAAGTGCGGGGTCTGTTCTGATGTCTGTCGCTTCGGCGCCGTGATGGTCTCCTAGGAGGACGTAAGGTGAGTGATTTTCAAGTAAAGATAAATGGAATATCCGTTGATGTAACGAAAGGAATGACGGTTTTGCAGGCGGCGACGAAAGCGGGGGTGAAGATTCCCACTCTCTGTTACCATGATGATCTGGCACCGTTCGGATCCTGCGGCTTGTGCATCGTCAAACAAGAGGGTTCGTCAAAGATCATTCGTGCGTGTGCCGCGCCGGTCAGTGAGGGGCTGAGCGTGATCACCCACGATGCCGAGCTCTTCGAGGTTCGAAAGACGATCTTGGAGCTGATTCTTTCAAACCACCCCTCCACCTGTTTGTCGTGCATCCGCAACGGCGAGTGCGAGCTTCAGAATCTGGCCGCTGAATTCGGCATCCGCGAGCAGCCGTACGAAGTGAGGCTGAGCAAACGGCCGAAAGACATCTCCAGCGCCTCGATCGTGCTCGAGCCGGAGAAGTGCATCAAATGCGGCCGCTGCGTCCAAGTGTGTCAGGATCTTCAAGGAGTGTTCGCCCTCGAGTTCATCGGTCGCGGCGATATGACGGTGATGGCCCCGGCAGCGATGCTGCAGCTGGAGGACAGCCCCTGTGTCCGCTGCGGACAATGCGTGGCTCACTGTCCCGTCGGCGCCATCTATGAAAAGGATCAAATCGCCGACTACCTCAAAGCGATGAACGATCCCGAGAAGAAGATCGTCGTGCAGATCGCCCCGGCGATCCGCGTCGGCCTGAGCGAGTCCTTCGGGCTTCCCGTCGGGACGGTCACGACGAAGAAGATCTATGCCGCGATCCGGCGCCTCGGCGCGGTGGCGGTCCATGATACGAACTTCGGGGCGGACCTGACGATCATGGAGGAGGGGAGCGAACTGCTCGGGCGGATGGGCGACGGAGGGTTGCTGCCCCAGCTGACTTCCTGCTGTCCGGCGTGGATCGACTATGTGCAGAAATACTACCCCGACCTGCTCGAGCACGTCTCCTCGGCGAAGAGTCCGATGCAGATGGTCGGGGCGGTCCAGAAGACCTACTGGGCGGAAAAGATGGGGATCGATCCGGCGAAGCTGTTCACCGTGGCGATCATGCCGTGCACCGCGAAGAAGCATGAAGCGGTCCGGGACGAGGCGATGTACTCCAGCGGACATCAGGATGTCGACCTCGTGCTGACGACCCGGGAGTTCGCCCGCCTGATCAAACGGGTGGGAATCGATTTCCTTTCACTTGAAGAAGAGGAAGCGGACAACCCGATCGCCGAATACTCCGGTGCCGGAACGATCTTCGGTGCGACCGGAGGGGTGATGGAAGCGGCGATCCGGACCGCCTACAACGTCGTCACCGGAAAAGAGTTGGAGAACATCGACGTCGAAGTCGTCCGAGGGCTCGAGGAGATCAAGAAGGGGACGGTGGACTTCGACGGCACGCCGGTGCGCGTTGCGGTCATCCACGGCCTCTCGCACGTCAAGGAAGTGATGGACGAGATCCGGGAAGCCAAGGCGAAAGGGGAGCGGGCTCCCTATGAGTTCATCGAGGTGATGGCGTGCCGGGGCGGCTGCATCGCCGGCGGCGGACAGCCCTACGGAGCGACGGACATCCTCCGCAAGGAGCGGGCCGAGGGCCTCTATGAGGATGACCGGAGGTCCGCCATCCGGTGCTCCCACCAAAACGAGGCGATCCAAAAACTCTACGAGGAGTACTTCGAGAAGCCGCTGAGCGAGAAGGCCCATCACCTGTTGCATACCACCTATCAGGAGATTCCCGTCTACAAGGCCTGATGCTTGGCCGGTATCCATTGTGTGCCCGACCGTTCGGCCGGGCACACTTCGTTTTCCGCTGTTTGTGAAATCAGTCGCAGATCTGATAGAGCAGAAGGGATTGGGCGGTCTCCGAAGTGACGACCAGGTGGGACCCGTCGGGGGAGATCTCCAGATCGGTTCCGTTGAACGAGCCCAACGCGATCGTCTCGATGTGGAAGAGCTCCTCGGTGCCCTCCCCGATCTCATAGACATCCAGAGCCCGTTCGCTCGGACTGAGGGTATAGAGGTAGCGCATCGAGGGGGAGGCCACCATCTTCGTGATTCCCCGCGCCGTCCCGTGTCCGTCGCCTTTGCTGTAGACGTCCGTCTGGACCATCGCATCCCCCTGGGCGGTGTATCTGCAGCGGACGAGGTTGTTGGCGGTGGAGTAGACGAAGGTCTCCTCGCCGATGAAGCAGACGCTCCGGGCCCCGGTGACGTAGGGGGTGTCCTGCAGGTAGAGCTTCATGTTCTGGACCATCGTGCCGGTGGCGGCCGACCGGCTGGCGATCAGGACGCAGTTGAACTGCGAGCTCACCAGGACGGTGTGGTCGGAACTCGGACTGGTGTCCCAGTCGCTGAACTCGTATCCGCTGGAGTGGAATCCCTGGCCCACGTTCTGCGCCAGCTCCTCGGCGTTCGCCGCGTTGATCAGGACGGCGGTGATCTCGTTCTTTCCTCCGATCAGGCCGTACAGGTATCCGTTCAGCTTGTCCAGCTTGAAGTTGGAGAGCTTGTCGAAGCAGAGGATCGTGCTGCCCTTGGAGTAGTAGACGTTGTCCTTCACGAGGCGGAGGGTGAGCTCATGGGTCGAGGGGTTGTAGAGATAGAGGCTGACCCTCGGTCCATCCTCGTCACTGATGATCACCTGGCTGCTCAGCGGATCGTAGTAGATGTCGGTCAGGTTTTTCGTGTGATATCCACTCATTGCCCTGGTGTAGGTGTGGAGCACCTCAAGGGAGCCGCGGACGATCCGACATATGTGGATCGCCTGCTCGGTGTTGTTCCCCACGATGACGATGTTGTCGGGCAGGAGGGCGGTGACGCACCCCGGGTCGACCGTGATCCCGTCGCTCGAGAAGGAGACGTTGCGCAGCAGCACGGGAACGCCCGAGGTTCCGATGACCTTCGCCTCGAAGGAGATCGACGCCGATCCCAGGGAGGCGAGCAGGGCGCCCTGGGCGAGCACGTCCAACCGGTGGGAGCCGATCGACGTCCGGAAGGTGCACTCCATCCCCCGGCCGATCTCCGCCCCGTCCAGATACCATACCGCGTCGATCACCGCATCGCTCTCGGTGCCGAGGTGCACGGTCACCGACTCGAAGGCCGGAACCTCTTCCGGCAGACCGGAGATTTCGCATTCGATCGGAGTCCCCAGATGGTCGACCATCGTAACAGAGGCGGGCAGCGTCGTGTAGTCCTCGATCTCGAAGGCGATCCGGGATTCGGTGATCCGATTGCTGACGATCCGGATGAAGTCGGCGAATCCCGCGATCGGCTCTCCGTTGTTCTCCAGCTGGGCGGTCACGGTGTAGGAGCCGGCATCCAGCAGCTCCTGGTAGGTGACCGATCCGTTGGCCGAGTTGTTCACCGTCGGAGTGAGGGTCCGGGTGTTCCCTTCGGAGTCGATCAGCCGGAGCGTCGTCGAAGGGGTGGCGATCTCGATTTGGCTCCAGTCGAGGGTGAGGTCGAGGGTCCCCTTCCCGATCAGCTCGTTCAATTCGATGACGACGATGTTCGGCGAAGTACCGATGATCGTATCGATCGTCCCTTCCACCAGGTCGGTTCCTCCCTGGTTCTGTCCGATCGCCCGGATGCTCCATTCACCCAGCAGCAGGCCTTCGATGTCGACGCTCTTGGTCGAGGTCGAGACATTGAACGTCGCCCCCTGGGGGCCGGTTCCCATCACGATGTAGCGGGCCACCTCCAGCGGCGTCTCCCCCGGGATGAGGGCGCGGGAACGGGAGCTCATCCGGATGTTGAGGGTGAGGTTCCCCACCTCCGGTCCCGGATCCGTGCACGATGTCCCCACGATGACGAGCGTGGCGACCAGAACGAGAAGCGTGATAATGTGTGTGTGTCGTTTCATGTTGTCCTCCACCCCGGAAGGGGGGAGAGCCGAAGGTTCGCTTCCCGCTCTTCCCTTTTTCCCCCGGCTGAGGTAGATTGCATACTCAGATGCTGACCATACTGAAAATCCTCATGCTGACGCTCGTCGCAGGGATCTCGATCCTCAACCGCTTCTATATCGGAGTCGGACTCTACTACTCGATGATCCTCCTGCTTGTCGCGGTCGCCCTGCTGTACTGGCGCCTGGCATTCCACCTTTCGGTGAAGGAGACGGCAGTCACCGATCCGATCCTCCTGACCTGCCCATCTTCCAGAATCACCGAGAACGAGCTCATCAAAGGCAGGATCGTCTTCACCGAAGATGCCTTCCATTTCTTTGTCAAGGAGAAGGGACGGGTGGTGGAGGATCTTTTCATCCCCCGGGACCGGATCCTGAGCCTGACCACCGATGCGGTCGTCGAAACGAGGAATGCTCTGGTGGTCGCGACAGACGAAGCCTCCTATTCGTTCACGATGTGCAAGGCGATCAGGGAGGGCGTTTCCCCCTTTTAAGCTACCTCAAGCAGGGAATATGATGGGCCGCCGGGCCGTGGTACCTTCCTCGCAGGGGGGAAGAGATGAAACACGTCACGGCGATCATGCTTCTCATATGCATCGGCACTCCTTGCATCTTCGGCTCTTCGACGCTCGAGCTGAAGACCGATTGCGCCGCCGCCGTCGCCCTCTTCGGCGAGACGGTTCCGGTCCGCATCGAGGCTCAGCTCTCCCTGGGTCCCGAGTTCGGCCTGATGCTTCCGATCGAGCTGACCGCGGAGAAGGAAAGACGAGGTCCGGTCTATCTGGAGAGCGGACTGTTTCTCGCCTACCATCCGTTCACCCCGGCGGCGACGATCTACGCCTCGCTGATCCAGATCGGGATCCTCTTTGAACGGCGGTACGGGGAGAATAGGACGTTCTTTCTGAACGAAGCAGGGTTCGGCTACACCTTCCGCTTCCCCTTCGGGCTGCTCATCGAACCGCGCCTGACGATCAAGGATCCCAACAGCGTCTTCACAAGCGATTATCAGGAGCTGAGGGAGACCTTCAGCTCCTATCCGATGATCCGGTTCGCTCTCTACGGCGGGTGGTCCTTCACCCTGCCGTCGGAAACACGTTAAGAGGAGGAAGTGATGAAACGATGGATGAATGCGATCGTGGCGATCCTGTTGATCATCCCGTTGTCGGGGTGCACGATGGGGTTGGAGCTGAAGAGGAAACAGGCGGTGACCGAGGAGCAGGTCCTCAACGGGGTCTCGTCGATCCTCGACGCCCAGAAGGAGACCGTCTGGCCGTACCTGGCCGATGAGCTGACGGCCCTTCATCGGGGCGGCGCGCCTTCGACGGAGGAGATCGTCCAAAGCACCCTCTCCGAGGAGCTAGGGATGGAGTACCTGGAGTTCTGCTATGTCGTCGGCACCGGGGAGACCCGGGAGGACCTGGATCTGGTGACGGAGGTCGCGAAGAAGCTCCTGGACGAGGAGGGGAAGGCGGAGCTGGAACGTTCCCTTGTCCAAGTCAGGGAGATCCTGCTTGCCGAGGGGGACGACCTTGCCCGGCGGCTCGCCCCCAGCCAGCGGGTGGCGTTCTGGAAGGACATGCAGAAGCTCGTGACCCGGACGATGGTCCTCTTCACCGCCGG
>JAAZJI010000235.1 GCA_012800465.1 Spirochaetales bacterium | reverse complement strand
ATAGCCCCCGCCAGTCCGCTGAGCGTCCCGCTGATCGCGAACACGACCACCCGGATCCTGCTCTCGTTCACTCCGACGAACTTCGCGGCGGTGGGATTCCCTCCGATCGCATAGACTTCCCGGCCGGTCCGGGTGAATCGGCTGAAGTAGTAGAAGATCGCGATGACGATGAACGCGATCCAAAGAAGCAGTGATATCCCCAGGAAGGTAACTCGGGGAAATGCGATATAGGAGGGGGCGAGCTCGTGGGCGGTGACCCACTGGTTTCCACTCATGAGGAACGTGAGACCCCGGTAGATGCTCACCGTCCCGAGGGTGGTGATGATCGGAGGGATCTTGCCGTAGGCGACGAGGACTCCGTACACAAGGCCCATCACGAGCCCGATTCCCATACCGACGAACAGCAGCGGAACCGCGCCGAACGCCTGGTTCGCCTCATTGATCAGTCCGCACGCCATTCCGGTGAACGCGACGATGGAGCCGACCGACAGGTCGATTCCGTTGGAAAGGATGACGAAGAACTCGCCGATCGCGACGATCGCCAGAATCGCCATGTCGTTGAGGATCGTCGAGATGTTCCGCACCGAAATGAACTGCGGCGAGCGGATCGTGATCGGAATCAGCAGGACCGCCAGCAGAATCACGAGCGCGGCTTCGCGGCGGGCAAGGATCTTCTTTATCGTATTACTCGGCATTCTGCATCTCCTCCGTTGAAATCGCCCAGCGCATCACCGATTCGGCATTCGCTTCGCTTTTATCGAGAATCGCGGTCTGTCTGCCTTCGTGCATCACCAGGATCCGGTCGCTGATCCCGATCACCTCGGGCAGTTCGCTGGAAATGAGGATGATCGCGACCCCCCTCTTCGCCATCTCGCAGATGAACTCGTGGACGGCGGCCTTGGTGGCGACGTCGATCCCCTTGGTCGGCTCGTCAAGAATCAGGACTTTCGGCTCCGTACCGATCCATTTGGCGAGCACGACCTTCTGCTGGTTTCCTCCGCTGAGGGTCTCGGCGTCGACATGGTAGCCGGCGGCCCGGATCTCCATCCGCCGGCCGTGGTCCAGGACATAGCTCGCCTCCTCCTTCTTCTGCGTGATCGAGCGCTTCCACGAAAGGGTGTCCAGAACCGGCAGGGAGATGTTGTGCATCAGGCTCATCTTCAGGATGAGGCCCTGTCGCTGGCGGTCCTCGGGAACCAGCGCGATCCCTCTCTTCATCGCATCGTAGGGGCTCTTGGGTATGAAGGGCTTCCCTTCGAAGGTGATCGTCCCCCCGGAGGCCCTGTCGACTCCGAAGATCGTCCGGGCCACTTCGCTGCGGCCCGCACCGATCAGGCCGAAGAGGCCGAGGATCTCGCCCTCGCGGAGAGTGAAGGAGACGTTCCGGAACGCCCCCAGCTGGCAGAGCGAATCGACCCGGAGGATTTCCTTCCCCCAGGAGGGGGTATGGTCGGGGTAGAGCTGGTCGAGCGAACGGCCGATCATCATCCGGATGATCTCATCCTCGCTCGAGCGGTCGATTCTCCCTTCACCGATATATTGGCCGTCCCGAAGGACGGTGTAGTAGTCGCAGATTGTAAAGATCTCACTGAACTTGTGTGAGATGAAGAGGATCGCCTTCCCCTCCGCTTTGAGCCGGCGGACGATTCGATAGAGATCCTCGACCTCGCGATCGGTCAGCGCGGAGGTGGGCTCGTCCATGATGACGAGCTTGGCGTCGAGACTGAGGGCCTTGGCGATCTCGACCATGTGCCGCTGGGCGACACTGAGATTCTTGACCAATGTATCGGGATTGATTGAAAGCTGCATCCGGGCAAGGAGAGCCTGCGTCTCCTTCCGCATCTCTTTCCAATCGAGTTTTCGGGTCTTGGGATGGCGCACGTGGTGCCCCATGTAGATGTTTTCCGTCACGCTGAGTTCGGGGAACATCGAAGCTTCCTGGTGGATGGCGACGATTCCCGCTTCCTGGGCATCGATCGCGTTTCGGAAGGTTACCTCCTCCCCTTCGAGAAACACCTTCCCGCCGGTGGGCTGGTAGACGCCGGTCAGGATCTTCACGAGGGTGGACTTGCCCGCCCCGTTCTCCCCGATCAGCGCATGGACTTCCCCGGTGCGGATCTCGATGCGGACATCATCCAGCGCGCGGATCCCGGGAAATACTTTTGTCAGGTTCTGGACCTTGACCAATGGCTGGTTCACTCCTTCCTCCTCACATCAAGAGCAACAAACATCGATCGGGCTCCCCACGCCGTGAGGAACCCGATCGGAGTACCTCTTAGAAGTACGCGGCGAACATCTCGACGTTTTCCTTGTTGAAGACGTACGGAGTGCTCATGAAGATGATGCCGTCCTCGAGGACCTTCATGCTTCCCATGCGGCCGGCGGGGATCTCCTCACCGACCTCGCCCTTCTTCGTGCCGTCGATGAGGGCGTTGAGCAGGTAGGTGGAGGTGTACCCGAGATCGATCGGATTCCAGAGGGCCATCTGGCGGCAGGTGCCGTCGAGGATGTATCCCTTCATCTCGGAGGGAAGTCCGAGACCGGTGACTTCGACGATGCCGGCCTTGCCTTCATCCTTCACCGCCTGGGCGGTCGCAAGGAGTCCGACGGTGGTCGGGCAGATGATCGCCTTGAGGTTCGGATACTTCTTCATCAGCGAGACGGCTTCGCGGTAGCTCTTGTCGGGCAGGTCGTCGCCATAGACGACTTCGACCAGCTTCATCTTCGAGTACTTGGGATCCTTGATCTCTTCCTTCATCCAGTCGATCCAGAGGTTCTGGTTCGTCGCCT
>JAAZJI010000234.1 GCA_012800465.1 Spirochaetales bacterium | reverse complement strand
TGTTGGAGCGCTTTATCGTCATCGACAAACGACCTGAAGACCAAAGACGGTTTTGGGGCATCAAACTCTACCCTCCTCTGGGGTACAACCCTTGGCCGGAGGATCCGGACGAACGGGAAAAAGTCGAAGCGATCTACGAGTTCTGCTCGACGCACCGGATTCCGATCATAACCCACTGCGATGACCAGGGCTTTCGGGGGATCAGCGCCAAGGAGGCGTGGAGCTATACCGCTCCGTCCGCCTACAAGCCGGTTCTTGAGCGCCACCCCACCCTGACGATCGACTTCGCCCACTATGGATGGCAGTACAACCAGCTACAGAAGAGTGCGCTCGCGATGATCAGCGGCCTGGCGACCGGGACCCCGGACTCCCCGTGGTTCCATGAGCTGGTGGAGCTGATGAACCTCTATCCGAACGTCTACGGCGATGTTTCGTTCTGCGGCTGCGATCCGGCTTTCTACGTCCAGCTCGCAAACTACATCAAATCCCTGGAGCATGACGAAGAACGGGAAACCGTGCTTTCCCGGACGCTGTTCGGCAGCGACTTCTCGGTGAACCTGATCAAGGTCGAGTCGTATGTCTCGTACTATCGGATTTTCGAGAAGTCCCCCTTCGGCACCGAGGAGATCGATCGCTTCGTCTCCGTCAATCCGATGAGGTTTCTTGGCCTCGGTGACTAAACGAGGCGGATCCGAAGACCCGCCTTCCCGAATCGATCAGTAGTTCTTCGCTTCGATTTCGAAATACGCCTGAGGGTGGGCGCAGACGGGGCACAGGGCGGGAGCCTTCTTGCCGAGCGCGATGTGTCCGCAGTTCGAGCAGATCCAGGCCTGCTCCTCTTCCCGAGCGTAGACCGCTTCCTCTTCGATGTTCTTCAGCAGGTTCAGGTAGCGGGCTTCGTGATGTTTCTCGATCTTCGCGACCATGTCCATCAAGGAAGCGATCTTGGTGAAACCTTCTTCCCGAGCGTCCTTTGCGAAGTTCACATACATCTCCGTCCACTCGTAGTGCTCGCCGGCGGCGGCATCCTTGAGGTTGTGGGCGGTGTCCTGGATCTCGCCACCCTCCTGGAGCAGCTTGAACCAGATCTTTGCGTGTTCCTGTTCGTTGAATGCGGTCTCTTCGAACAGCTTGCCGATCTGAACATACCCATCTTTTTTTGCCCGTGAGGCATAATAGGTATACTTGTTCCGAGCCATCGACTCCCCCGCGAACGCTTCCTGCAGATTCTTCTCGGTCTTCGTTCCCTTTAGATTCATGTGACACTCCTTGTCCTGCCTTCCGACAGGTATTCCTTTTGGCACTCGGGGCATACCCCGTTAAACACTATCTGGTAGGACTCCAACCGGTATCCCTTCAGGTCCAGATCCTCGATTCCGATCGACAGGTCTTTCGTCATCTCCAAGTCATGGATGTTCTTGCACACAATGCATTGGATGTGGAAGTGCCGATCGAGAATCCGATCGTAATGGTCGGGCCCCCCGATCACCTGTACCCTTTGGATCTTTCCATCCTCCACCAGGGCGTTGAGGTTGCGATAGACGGTGGCCCTGCTGATGGTCGGATGCTTGCTGACGATCGATTCGTACACCTGCTCGGCACTCGGATGGTTCGTCAGTTCATGGAGCGCATCCCACACCAACCCCTTCTGTACTGTCTGTCTTCGTTCTTTCATCTGACGATATGCTACTGATACGGAATTTCATTTACATCATAGATGATGCCCATGGGGGTGTCAACAAAGTTCAGGAAAAACACGGTTGCCTATGTTTGACTAATTAGAGGATAAAAATACCCTAGTTCGGGATTCTCAAGCGTACCGACTACGAGCCCTCTATCCAGTATTCTATTGCCAAACTCACAACTTGTCTCGGATAGTAGACAGCAATTATAGCAAGCTGCTAAATTACACGAATCGGGTCCTTGGCCTTTGGAAGAAATACATATCGGGTCTGATGAACACCATTCAGCATTTTTAATAGCAGTCAAGATTATGTTTTCAATCGTTCCCGGATTACCTTGTCTCACTAGGCCTCCCAGTGATCCTTCAGAATCCCCAGAAGCAGTATAAATTAAAAAACCATTCATATCAGCTCCAGTCGAGGTTATTGTGGAATAAATCCTTTCCCT